>CANRIQ010000050.1 GCA_947630655.1 uncultured Clostridia bacterium
GGCAAATAATGCGGCTTACTTCTTACCTCTTACCTCTATCACGCGAAAACCCCTCTCCTTTTCCAAGGAGAGGGTATTTTTATGTCGAAAATTGCAACACGAAAATTACGCTGTCTGCACCACGCGGCAGTTTTCCGCAAGCGGGTGAGCTTCAAGGACGCGTTTTACAAGCTTTGACATTTCCTTGAACGAACTGCCGTAATAATACAGCGCGGTAAAATCGTTATGCTCGAGCCAGCTTCGAAGTATGCAATTATCGCCCAGCGCGTCACGAAGCAGTGCTATAAGGTCGTTTACGTCGTTGTTTTCATAAACCTCGTCGGGCAGATTTACGCTCAGATAAATCCCCATTCCCTCAAAGCTTCCCACGGGGAATTTCCTGCCGTCGGTTTCAAGCTCCGAACCCTTCGCGATACCGAGGTGGTTTACATAGTCTTTAAACCGCTCAAACGCGTCATCGTCGCCCGAAAACTCTATATCGATATCGCAGGACTTTATCTCGCCGTTTTTCTCCATATACGTCCCGCCGCCCGTGATTTCGCCGTGATTGTTCCTCTTCAACGCCTCGTCAATCGTATCCTCAAGCACAAAACGGTGTTTCGGCTGAAGCCGTTCATTAACGTGCAGTACAACAAACATTCCGCACCTCAGACGATATCGTTTGAATCAAACGGATCGCCGCACTCGGGACAGAATTTCGGCGGATTGGTGGGATCCTCGGGTTCCCAGCCGCACTTATCGCACTTGTACAGCGGCACGCCCGCAGGCTTTGCCTTACCGCAATTTGTGCAGAATTTGCCCTGATTGGACGCGCCGCACGAGCATGTCCACGAGCCGCCCTTTTCAGGCTTCTTTTCGCCGCAGCTCGTGCAGAATTTGCCGGTATTCACCGCCCCGCAGGAGCATTTCCACGAACCCTCGGGAGCGGAGTTATTCCCCTGCGCTGCCTGATTTGCCGAAGCCTGATTTGCGGCAGCCATATTAAACAGGTTTCCGGCGTTTATACCGCCTGCCTGCTGTGCCATATTCATACCGAAAAAGCCCATTGCCGCGCCGTTTGCATTGGACGCCGCAGCCTTCATAGCCTCGCCCTGAGCCTGCGTGAGGTGAGCCGCAGCCATGCCCGGATCGCGCATAACAGCGGTTTTCTGCAGCTCCTTGATAAGATCCTCGTCCTCTTTGGAAAGAGATACGGGGTTCATATTAAACGAGCATATGGTAAGCCCGCGAAGCTCTCCCCACTTTTTATTGAGGACCTCGTTCAGCGCGTCGCAAATTTCCATTGTGTGCGACGGCAGCTGGCTCGGGCGAACGCCCATATCCGAGATTTTCCCCAAAGCGGGCTGGAGAGCGGTAACTATTTCCGAACGCAGCATGCTGTCAAGCTTATCGGTGGTGTAGCTGCCGCTGAAATTCGAGCAGACATTGGTGTAAAACAGCACGGGATTTGCGATTTTATAGGAATATTCGCCGTTGCAGCGAAGGGAAACATCAACATCAAGACCGGTGTTCTTATCGTAAACTCTGAACAGAATGGGGGTCACCGTCCCGTAACGGCAGCTTAGAATTTCCTTTGTGTTTATGTAATAAACACGCTGGTCCGCCGCCGCCTGTCCGCCGAACGTAAAACGCTTTCCGATCTCTTTAAGCGTGTTCATAATCGAATCGCCCAGATCTCCGCAGAAAACCGTCGGCTGGGTGGAGCTGTCGTAGGTAAACTCGCCCGTTTCGGCGCACACCTCCGCCACCTTTCCGCCGTCCACGATAAGCGCGCACTGACCCTCGTTTACGCTGATTATCGAGCCGTTGGAGATAATGTTGTTTTCGCCCTTGGTATTCTGGGACTTTTCATTGGTTTTCTTGCGCCCCTGAACAGCAAGAACATTCGAGCCCATAGCCTCGCAGTAGAAATACTCCTTCCACGCATCCGCCAGAACGCCCGTCGCCGCATTGATGCCCGCTTTTATCAGACCCATAGTAATTCGCTCCTTTATATAGAATTTATTTTATTGACCAACTTAGATTAAAAATCAAGATCCGAATGACTTCCTGTACGGACAAGAGACAACACCAAGGTATTATCGACTATCTGATAGACCAAAAGCCAATCGGGTTGGATATGACATTCCCTTTATCCGCTCCAGTTTCCCGTCAAAGCGTGATCTCTGTTGCTTTCGGGAAGCTGAACGCCGTTTTGAAGCTTTTCAACAACAGCATTCAGAAGTGAAACATCGTAATTCCGTTTAAGCAGACGTTTATAATCCCTCTTAAAAGACGATGTGACAACGATTTTATATTTCCCCATCGTCCCCTTCGCTTTCCATTTCTTTCATAAACTCTCCGAAATTGTCGTAATGCTTTGCGTCGGGGTCGTTTGCAAGCCTTTCGCTCTCCATTCTGGCGATAGTGTTTTCATCGGCGAACAACTTTATAAACTCCAAAAGCTTTTTTTCCGACAGCGACGCCAAAACGCTCACGGCATAATCTCTTGTACTCATAAATTACACCCCGTTCCAAGATACTACTTACTTACATTGTAACACAAACAAACGCTTTTGTCAATAGCAATTCACAGCCGTTCAACTTTATAATAAAAAATATACATCTTCTGGACGGAATTTTCCAGAAAATAGTAATGCTTGATATACGGCACCAGCAGCACCAGAAGAAGCCCCGCAAGTGCCAGAAGCCCGTTGTTTTTCGTGATAAAGTACATAAGCAAAGCCAGCAGGAAAAACACCGCAAACGACATTGTAACTATCAGGTGAATTAACCGCTCGTGGCTGTAGAACGCTATTCTCTGAAGCAGCTTCCCTCGGTATTCGATAAGCTCGCTTTCGGTGTGCTCCTCGGCGAAAAACCGCTCCAGAAACGCCAGATACTCTTTTATCTGCTTAGTCATCGTCCGTCTCTGCCGCCTCCAGTTCCTTTCCAAGCTGTTCCCAACGCTCAAACGCCCGCTCCTGCTCGGCGCGGAGCGCGTCAAGCTCCGTCGAAAGCTCCATAGCCCTTTTATAATCCGAAATTCCCGTAAGCTCCCCGGTTTTTTCGGCAATTTCCCCGTCAAGCCGCTCTATTTCCTGCTCCGCGCGGGAAAAAGCCGTTTTAAGCTTCCGAAGCTCCGACTCGCGCGCCTTGCGCTGTTTATAATCGTTCGCCGAATCGGATTTTTGCGGTTTTTCTTCGGGGACATCGGCTTTTTTCTCGAAAACATCGCGTTTTTCGAGATAATAATCATAATTTCCGAGATACTCCCGAACGCCGTCTTCCGAAAGCTTGTAAATCCTGTCGGCTAACTTGTTGATTAAATAACGGTCGTGAGAGATAACGAAAAGCGTCCCGTCGTAACGCAAAAGAGCGTTTTCCAGAGCCTCCCGGGAGTTTATGTCAAGGTGGTTTGTGGGCTCGTCAAGCAATAGCAAATTCGCCCCCGAAAGCATAAGCTTCAGCAGCGCGATGCGGGCGCGCTCGCCGCCCGAAAGCTCCGAGACCTTTTTATACACATCATCGCCCTTGAACAAAAACGCCGCAAGAGCCGTTCTGACCTCGGTCTCGGTCATTTTAGGATACTCGTCCCACACCTCGTCAATCGCCGATTTTGTGAGAGTAAGCCCCTGCTGCGCCTGATCGAAATAACCGACGTCAACCCTCGCGCCGAAGGAGAATTCTCCCCTGTCAGCGGCATACTGCCCCGTGAGAATACGAAAAAGAGACGTTTTCCCGCAGCCGTTCGAGCCTATCAGAAAAACGCGCTCGCCCTTTTTAATATCGAGATTTACCCCGCGAAAAAGCCGTTTTTCCCCGAAGCCTAATGCTAACCCCTTCGCCGTCAGAACGTCGTTTCCGCAGCCGTCCGCCGCCTTAAAGCTGAATTTTATCGCGTCGGGAGCGTCTTCGGGCTTATCAAGCGTTTTTTCAATGCGCTCAATCGACTTTTGCTTGCTTGCGATTGTCACATAATTGTGAGCCTGATTCCAACGCTTTTGCTGGGCGATAACGCCCTCTATCCTGCCGATTTCCTTAACCGCCGCGTCGTACTCTTTCCTGCGGCGTTCCTCATCTTGAGCTTTCAACTCCAAAAACCGCGTGAAATTGCCCTTTCGCGCGGTAAGACGGCTGTTTTCGAGTTCAATTGTGCGATTGGTAACCTTATCCAGAAAATAACGGTCGTGAGAGACCACGATATACGCGCCCCTGTAATTTGTAAGGAAGTCCTCAAGCCACTCGGTGGACTCGATATCAAGGTGGTTTGTGGGCTCGTCAAGCAGCAGCAGATCAGCCTCCGACAAAAGGAGTTTAGCAAGCTGAAGCTTGCTGCGCTGACCGCCAGAAAGAGACGCCACCGCCGTGTGAAAATCCTCCTTCGCAAAACCCAGCCCCAAAAGAGCCGCCGCCGTCCTGCTTTTATAGGTGAGTCCGCCGCGCCGCTCGTATTCCTCGCTTAGATAAGCCTGCCGCTCGATAACGCTTTTCGAGCAGTCGCCGCGGTCTATCCTGTCGTGAAGCTCCAGAAGCTCAAGCTCCATATCCGAAAGCTCGGAAAAAACCGTCAAAGCCTCGTCAAGCAGCGAATTTTTCGACCCCTCGCAGGCAAACTGCTCCATAAAACCCACGCGGCAGCCCGCCGAAAAGCTTATATTCCCCTCGTCGGGGGAAAGCTCCCCTTTAAGCAGCCGCAAAAGCGACGTCTTGCCGCAGCCGTTTACCCCGACAAAGCCTATTTTGTCGCCCTCGGAAACCTCCAGCTCCGCGCCCGAAAAAAGCGTTCTGTCCGCGAACGAAAGCGCGATATTATGAAGTAGAAGCAGCATTTTACCTCATCTTTTCGGGAGAATATTTTGTGTTCACGAGGTAATCGTTTTGCTTTACATCGTAATTCTGGCACATAAGATCCATAAGCGAGTCAAAATCGTCCTCGCGCATTTCGTGAAGCACCTCGTCCTCGTTTGCGTCAACCCAGCCGATGTTCATTATATCAAGCTTTACAACGACATAATACGCCTCCGCGCCCTCGTAAACAGTGGCTTTTCCGTCCGCGGGAAGCCCGAAGATATAATCCGTAAGCTCCTCGGTAAGCACCGACTGACTTTTTGAGATTACCTCGTCGTAATCGTCGTCGGACTCGCCCTTATCGGCAGAAGCTGCGTCTACAGCCTTCTGAATATACTCTTCCTTAGTAAGACCGTCGGCGTTGTCCTCGGTATAGCTCTCCTCGGCGTCGGCTTTCGCGCTGTTCTGCGCTTCGAGCAGGTCAAAATCGTACAAAACGTCAACATATGCCTCACCGTCGTTCAGCCTGTCGGCGTAGCTTTGCGCCCTGTCCTTCAGTTCCTTAAGCTCATCGTCCAGAAAGAGAACATCTCCCTTATAATCAAGCTTGCGAACCGAAATCAGACGGTAAGCGGCAAAATTATCCTTAATATACTTGTCAATTTCCTCCTGCGGCACCTCGTGTTCGCCGCCCTCGCCGTAAAAATAATCGAAAAGCCTTGTGTTAAGCTCGTTTACAATGGCTATCTGCTTCAGGCTCTCGACTTCTATTCCCATAGCGCGGTAGTAATCGCCCATTGTTGACATACCGTAAAGGTACTGCAAATATGCGTCCTCCTCGTCCCAGCTTTCCTGAACGGAGGAATTTATTGCGGCTTTTTCCTCTTCGGTGAGAGTTATCCCGTACTCGTCGCAAAGCCGCTGCGTTCCGACAAACCTCAGCACGCCCTTGCGGGTGTTCTGCTTTACCCAATCGGAGAAGGACATTCCGTCGAGGGATTCCGTGAAAATATCAGCCTCCTCGGAAGAGCTTTCGGTGCTTGTCGCATCTGAAGAAGACGATGACGACGTATCGGAAGACGTATCCGAGTTAGACTCCGCTTCCTCTGCATGAATTTCCTCAATGCGCTGAGAAGCGGTCTGCATAGCGGTCTGCATAAACGTAAGATACACGCCGTTTCGGATTTTCATACCGTCAACGGTCATTATCGTGCCGTTGTCCATACAGCCGCCAAGCGACAACGCCATAACGACCGCCGCCGCCCCTGCGGCAATTTTTGTAAAATGTCTTAATTTTCCGTTCATAATTTCTCCTCCGTTATCCTACAAGTTCAAGAAATCTTACCGAAACCAAGGTGTTCTGCTTGTTTCGGCGGCTTATTGTGTATTCCATTATCTTATCCGGAACAGCCTCTATTTTAAGGTCCTCCGTGACCATCGAAATCGACGGCGGGAGATACTCCACCTTAAGCACATAATTCCCGTTGGAAAGCGTCATTTCCGCAATTCTCGGAGCATAGGTGAGATTGCGGAGATTTCTCGGGCAGGTGTAGGTGTGACTGTCGGGATCGTAGGTGAAACGAGCCTCGCCGTAACCCACCGTCTGATGCTCTATCTCGGAATCCGTCCCGAAAAGCTCTTTACAAGCCACGCCGACGTTATATTCGGGGATAACGTACACATTCGCGGTCTCGGTCTTGTAATCCTCGAAATTCTGCCCGAGCAGAATTCTCCACACCGAGCAGTTTATCTTCACGGAATTCGGAATATCCGCTTCGTTTTCATAAGGAGTTATGTCGTTTGCAACCGCGGGCAGAATAAACTGCGCAAACTCGTTTTTAAGCGAGGAATTTTCGATTATCCCGCGAATTCCCGTAACAGAAAGCCTTATGCAGGTGAAAAGCCCTATTACCGCCATTATCACCACAAAAACCGCAAACCCGAAATAAAACCTCTGTTTTAGCGGGATCTGCGCCGTTTTCACGTCCTCCTCGGGAGCGGCTCCCAAATCGGCAATATCCGTTTCGATATCGGGTTCTTCCTCTGCCTGCCCGAAAAGCTCGTTTATCACATCGTCGTTATGCTTTTCACGAGCGGAATTTTTAACCTTTTTCGCCATATTTTACTCTCTTACCTGTCCCTCTCCGTTTATCAGATATTTATACGAGGTTATCTCGCGAAGCCCCATAGGACCGCGCGCATGAAGCTTCTGCGTGGAAATGCCGATTTCCGCGCCAAGCCCGAATTCAAACCCGTCCGTAAACCTTGTCGACGCGTTTACATACACCGCCGCCGCGTCAACCAGCCGCTGGAATTTCACCGCGTTTTCAAGGGAATTTGTCACAATGCACTCGCTGTGCTTCGTGCCGAAACGGTTGATGTGCTCTATGGCTTCGTCAACCGAGCCTACCACCTTCGACGACAGCTTAAGCGCGAGAAACTCCGTTCTGTAATCCTCATCGGAGGCGATTTTTTCGACCTTGATATGCTGTGAAGTCGCCTCGTCGCCTATAATGGCAACCTTTCCGTTCCAGCAGTCATTAAGCTTTTTAAAAAACGCCTCGGCAGCCTTTTCATGCACAAGAATTGACTCGATAGCGTTGCAGACCGACGGACGCTGGGTTTTCGCGTTGTTTACGATATTCACCGCCATATCTATGTCCGCGGACTCGTCCACAAAAACGTGGCAGTTGCCCTCCCCCGTCTGGATAACGGGGATAGTGGCGTTTTCAATGACCGTGCGGATAAGCCGCCCGCCGCCGCGCGGAATAAGCAGGTCTATATACCTGTCAAGCTTCATCATGGCGTTCGCGATTGCCCTGTCGGTGTTCTCCACAAGCTGAACGCAGTCCTCGGGCAAACCGCACTCTGCAATCGCCCCGCGCATAAGCCCGGTCAGTGCCTTATTCGAATTTAACGCATCCGAACCGCCGCGGAGGATAACCGCGCTTCCCGCCTTAAAGCAGAGTGCCGCCGCGTCCACCGTGACATTCGGGCGGCTCTCGAAAATTATCCCGATAACGCCCATCGGAACGCGGATTTTCGTCACGCGAAGCCCGTTTTGCAGCTCTCCGCCGCCGATAACCTCTCCGATAGGGTCGGGCAGAGCGGCAACCTGAAGCACGCCCTCCGCCATGCCCGAAATGCGCTTTTCGTTAAGCGTCAGTCTGTCTATCATCGCCTCGGAAATGCCGTTTTTACGCGCGTTTTCGATATCAATAGCGTTTGCCGCGATGATTTTTTCGCAATTGTCCGAAAGGGCTTTTGCAATACTTTTCAAAGCCTCGTTTTTCTTTTGCGTTCCGCATTCCGCAAGGCTCGGCGCGGACTTTTTCGCACGCTGCCCGAGAAGCTCGATATACTCGTTATTCTCCATATTATCCAAATTCACAAAATTCACACCCCGTAATTTAATGTTCAGCCTTAAACCATGTACACCGCGCGCAGTCGGTCTCGAAAAGCTCGTACAGGAGCTTCGGGTCGCGGTTTCCGATTATAACCGTGTCAATGCCCGCCTCGGTAGCAATCTGCGCCGCCTCGATTTTCGTAAGCATTCCGCCCGAACCCAGCGCGCTTCCCGCGCCTTTAGCAAGCGAAATTATGTCCATATTTATCTTGTCAACCTCGGTGATAAGCTTTGAGCCCTCCTTTGACGGGTCGCCGTCGTACAGACCGTCAACGTCGGTCAGCATAACCAGAAGGTCCGCCTCGCAAAGGGTAGCGACTATCGCCGAAAGCGTGTCGTTTTCGTCAAAATCAAGCTGTTTTATCGAAACGACATCGTTCGCGTTGATAATAGGTACTACCGACAGCTCGAACAGCCTGTTGAACGTGTTTATAACGTTCGTGCGGCGGGTGGCGTTGCTGATAACATCGCGGGTCAAAAGCAGCTGCGCCACTTTATGATTATACTGCTCGAAGCACTCGCTGTAAAACTTCATAAGCTCGCTTTGCCCTATAGCCGCGCAAGCCTGCTTTGACGGAATATCCCGCGGTTTTTCACGGAAACCGCACTTTGCCGCGCCCACAGCCTGCGCCCCCGAGGTGACGAAAACTATCTCCTTCCCCGAGTTCTTCAGATCGGCAAGCACCTCCACCAAAGCCCTGCTTTTGCGGACATTGAGGCTTCCCGTCTGCGGGTATGCAAGCGTGCTGCTTCCGACCTTTATAACAACCCTTTTTTTATCACCGAAACAAGGCATAATTACCACCCTCAACTAAAATAAAAAATAACCACCATACTATTATAACAAAATTCGCCGAAAATTTCAACACCAAAAGGAAAATTATCACACAATTTTTATCAACAGTTCATTTTTTATGCTTTTGAACCATAAAATTTATGTAAATTACATAAAAAACCCCTTGATTTTTTAGGAAAATCATGTTATAATCTATATATGGTTAAGGTAACGAACGGTTTTCCGCTTTGCTGCCTTTATTTGTTGTTTAATACACAACAGGTTGTATTTTGAGAAAATTTATCGGCAGGACGCCGTGGGTGGTAAAAAATGGATAATTGTTGTGAACAGAACGTTCAAAAGGCGCGGACCACGGGCGACACCGTGAAAACCGTGCTGATACTGTTTTTGGCGGCGGTTGTCGCGGCGGCGTGCGTGTTTTTCGGGATTGTTATGGGAATTGTGCTGATTATGATAATCCCGGCGTTCGGCGTGGGCGCGCTCGGCATATGGCTGGCTGGAAATCTCAATATTGAATACGAATATATTCTTACAAACAACGAGATGGACGTTGACAAAATCATCGGAAAACGCACGCGAAAGCGTATGATTACAATCGATATTTCAAAATCGCTGGATTTTGAGGTTTACCCGCCGAAGGGCGAAATTTCGCGCGATGTTACCGTATACGCGGGTACGGGGCTTTCAAACGACGCGGCTTGCCTTTTGACGGAGCATGCGGACTACGGCAAGGTGCTGGTTGTATTCAACCCAAACAAAAAAATGAGGGAGGCAATGGCGCAGGAAATGCCGCGCGGACTGCGTTCAAAGGTGACTGAAAATGAGTAATGTGTTTGTTCGTACAGGGACTGCTATTATAGAGATCGACAGGATTAAAAAGGCGCATAAGAACAAGAAGTTTATGTCGAAGTACTTTTCGGCGGATGAGATACGTTTTCTGGTGTCGCGGGAGCTGTCGCCCGCGCTGATTGCGGAGAATTACTGTGTGAAAATCGCCGTCGCAAAGGCTCTGGGCACGGGCTTCAGAATGATTCACGCGAACGATATTACCGTTTTGCGCGACAGGCTGGGCGCGCCGTTTATCATCACCGAGGGTCACGCGAAGCTTCTCGAACAGCGCGAGGGCTTTGTTTTCAACGTGTCGGTTGCTCACTGCAAGGATTACGCGACCGCAAGCGTTGTTATTAACAAGTAACTGCATAAAAAACGAATATTTTACCGCCTCGCAGTACTAAAGTATCGCGGGGTGGTTTTGTTGACTGAAAAGGGGTGAATTCGGGAGCGTGAAAAGGCTGGTTGTGGGGATTGCAGCGCATGTAGACGCGGGCAAAACGACGCTCTCGGAGGCGTTGCTGTATAAGGCGGGAATGTTAAGACGGCTCGGCAGCGTCGACGGGCGGGACTCACTTCTTGACAACGAGGAAATTGAACGCCGCCGTGGGATTACGGTTTTTTCCAAAACGGCAGTTTTACGCACAGAAAACGCGGAATTTACCCTGCTGGATACCCCGGGACATGTGGATTTTTCCGCCGAGACCGAACGCGCCCTCGCGGTGATTGACTGCGCGGTGCTGGTGGTGAGCGGGACGGACGGCGTTCAGCCGCATACAAGCACGCTCTGGGAGCAGCTTGAGCGGTTTTCTGCGCCTGTGTTTGTGTTTGTGAACAAGATGGATATTTCACACAAGTCGAAGGAAGTGTTGCTGAACGACCTTGGGAGACTAAACAGGAATTTTGCGGAATACGACAGTAATTTTTGCGAAAAAACCGCAGAATACGATGAAGTGTGTATGAATTCCCTGCTGGAGAGCGGAAGCGTTCCGAAAACGCTTGCGGCGGAAGCTGTCGCGCGGAGAGCGGTGTTTCCCGTGGTGTTCGGGTCGGCGATGAAGATGAACAATGTCGACGTGATGCTGGAGCTGCTGGAAAATTATTCCACACCAAAGGAAAGATATGAGGAATTTGCGGCGATTGTTCAGAAAATCACTACCGATGAGAACGGGATAAGGCTGACGCACCTGAAAATCAACGGCGGGGAGCTGAAAAACCGCGCTGTTGTCGACAATTCCGACGATAAAATTACTCAACTGAGAATTTACAACGGCAAAAAATTCACCGCGGTGGACAAGGCACGAGCGGGGCAGCTTTGCGCGGCGGCGGGGCTGTCGCAGACGTTTGCGGGACAGGCTCTCGGAGCGCAGAAGCAGCCGCCCGCGCCGCTTGCCGAGGCGTTTTTGACGTACAAGCTGGGGCTGCCCGAGGGAACGGATGTTCAGAAGCTGTACGATAACCTGAAACGGCTGGAGGAGGAAGACCCGCAGCTTAAATTTTCGTGGTCGGGGCGCGAAATCGAGGTTTCAATCATGGGCGAGGTGCAGCTTGAAATCCTCGAAAATGCGATCAGAGAGCGGTTTGGGCTGGCGGTGACGTTCGGCGAGGGGAACATTTCCTATCGAGAGACGGTTTCTGAGCCCGTTTTTGGGGTTGGACATTATGAGCCGCTGCGGCATTA
>CANRIQ010000051.1 GCA_947630655.1 uncultured Clostridia bacterium
AAAGCCCCACCTCGCGCAATGCCATAGCGTAACGCGTAAGGGAATCCATCATAAGCAGAACATCCTTGCCCTGATTCATATAATACTCGGCAATCGCCGTCGCGGTAAGCGGGCATTTGCTTCGCATCATCGCGGGCTGATCCGAGGTTGCCACCACCAGCACCGACCGCGCCATGCCCTCGGGACCTAAATCTCTTTCAATAAACTCGCGCACCTCGCGCCCACGCTCTCCCACAAGAGCGATAACATTGACGTCCGCCTTGACCTTTCTCGCGATCATTCCCATAAGCGTCGATTTTCCAACGCCCGAACCCGCGAAAATGCCCATTCTCTGACCCTTGCCCATTGTAAGCATGCCGTCAATAGCCTTAACGCCAAGCTCTATCGTCTCGTGGATAGGCGGTCTTGTAAACGGATTTACGGGAATTCCCGTAATGGAAACCTCGTCCGAATACGCTATCTCCTCGCCGCCGTCAAGCGGACTTCCCATAGCGTCGATAATTCGCCCTTTAAGCCCCTCGCCGACCTTTACGGAAAGCTTATCCCCCGTATTGTCAACAATGCTTCCGGGACCAATTCCCTCAATCTCGGTATAGGGCATAAGCAGGATATTGCTCTTGTTAAAGCCCACAACCTCGGCTTTTATGTAAGATGACATATCCTTTGAGAATATGCGGCACACATCGCCTATATTGCAGACAGGACCGCTTGCCTCGATAGTCATTCCGACAATCTTCTCGATTTTTCCCATATAGCGAAAAAGGTCGCTGTCCTTTATCTCATCACGAAACGCCGTAAGATTAAGCATAAACAACCCGCCTTTTCCTGCCGAAAATACGCTTATTCCTCAATGTAATCGGACTCTTCCTGTTCCTCCTCGGGCTCCTCGGGAACGTCCTGCGCCGCTTTCTTCCTGCGGCGTTTTTTCGGAGCTTCCTCCAAAAACATCCCGCTTCCAAGCTCTTTTATCATCTTAAGCTGAGTCTGAATACCCGCGTCGGTAATTTCCTCGCCGTTATCGACAATGACCGTCCCGGGCTCTGCGTCCGCAAGAAGCTCGACCTCGACGTGAGCCACGCCCCCGCAAAGCTCCTTAAGGTACTCGTAATCGCCCGCGAGAGTAGCTGTCGCGCCGTTTTCATCAAGCGTTATCCGGATAAGCTGCGAATTTCTGAAGTCCTTCGCCGCCTTTTTAATGAGCTTCTTCGCAGCAGTGCCGTCCTTCACCGCCATGGAGTCCAGCGTGACCTTATTCGCAATCTCCATAACCGTGTCGAAAATCTCTTTCTCGTATTTCGAGAACAACTCGGCTTTTTTGGCGTTTATGCTCTCCATATAGCTTCTTGCCTCGTTTAAAACGCCCTCGCCCTGCGCCAGACACGCCGCAACGCCGTCCTTCTTTCCCTGCTCGAAGCCCTCGGCGCGCGCCTTGATAAACACCCCGCCGCGGTTTTTCTCCGCGTCCTCGGCAATCTGCTGCGCCTTGTCCTCGGCGTTTGAAATCATCTCATCGGCGCGCCTTTTCGCCTCTAAAATAACCTCTTTGCCCTGCTCGATATACTGCTCCTTCAAAGCCGCAAGCTCATCGCGCAGACGCTCAATCTCGCGTTCCTTCGCGACAATCTCCGCTTCGCGCCGCGCAAGCTTCTCCCGCTCCGCCGAAAGCTCCTCCCGCTCGTCGGGTTTCTGCGCCTTTGAAGCGGTTTCCTTATCCTCGCCGTCCTTTTTCTCGGGTTCGGGCTGTTCCTCCGACTGTCTGTGAAAAACGACTGCGTTTCCTATATCAACGCCGCTTCCGCCGTATCGCACGGAGCTGTATTTCAACACTCCCAAAAAAATCCCTCCGACTCACGGCAAAGAGTTTTACGCGATAATTTCATCGCTTCCGCCGCGGGAAATAGTAATTGTGCCCTCCTGCTCAAGCCGTCTGATAATGCCGACTATGCGCTGTTGAGCCTCGTCTACGTCGCGCATACGAACATTGTGCAGATACTCGATATCCGCCTGAAGATTTTCTCTAGCACGCGAGGAGATGTTCTGGAAAATGCACTCCGCAACCTCCTGCGTAGAGCCCTTGATAGCGACCGCAAGGTCTTTGGAATCCACCTGCTTGACAAATTCCTGAATATCCTTGGAATCGAGGTTGACAATATCCTCGAAAACAAACATCTTCTGTTTAATCAGATCCGCCAGCTTCTGATCGCGCACCGACAGCTCGTCGAATATGTATTTTTCCGTCGCGCGGTCGACATTGTTCATGACCTCCGCCACGTAGTTAATACCGCCGACCTCCATGGAATCGGTAGACGCCAGCGTCGCGAATTTCTTTTCAAGAGAGCCTTCAATGGACTTTACCACCTCAGGCGAGGCTCTGTCCATATTCGCAATGCGCTTTACGACCTCAACGCGCTTTTCCTTCGGCAGCTCCGACAAAATAGCCGACGCCTGATCAACTCTCGCATACGAGAGAATAAGCGCGATTGTCTGCGGATGCTCGTTCTGAACGATAGCAAGCAGGTTTTTATAGTCCGCCTTGCGCACGAAATCGAACGACTTTGTTTCAAGCTGCTTTGTAATACGGTTAAGCAGCATATCCGCCGCCTCGTGTCCGAAAGCCTTTTCGAGAACGTTTCTCGCGTAATCAAGACCGCCCTCGGTAACCACCTTCTGCGTAAGGCAAAGCTCGTAAAATTCGTTTAAGACCTCTTCAACCGTCTCAATCGGGTGATACTCCATGCGCGCAAGCTCAACGGAAATCGCCTCGACCTCGTCGTCGGACAGGTGCTTATAAATCGCGGACGCATTCTCCGCGCCCATGGACGCCAGAACCAGCGCGCCCTTCTGGGCGGCGGTCATGCCCTCCTTCTTTTCTTCCTTTTTTGCAGGCATTGGTCTTCCCTCCCCGCTTTATATTATAATATGAATATCAATCCAACCGCCGAATTTACTTCTCGTTTTCCTCGCGCATCATATTGCGGAGGATATTCGCCACGATATCGGGGCTGGTACGCGCAAACTCTGCGATCTCGCGCTTGAGGATAGTCTCGCGGGACTCCTTTCCCGCCTCCTCGGTAAGGCTTGCGATGTTGTAATCGGTCTCGGGCGGCACCTCCGTGTCATTCCACGAGCTTCCGCTGTCAGCCGCCGCAGCCTGCGCCGCCGCAAGTGCCATTTCCTGTCTGTGTCTGATCTTTCTCTTGCGGCTCTTGCTGAGGAACAGCGACACGATAAGCAGCGAAATCAAGATTATGCCGAGTGCAATTACAAGGAACAGCAGCATATTTCTGTTCGGGTCGATAGGCGTTGTGATAACGCCGCCGGGATTGGTGCCCGTGCCGGTGCCGCCGCCGTTGCCGCTCAAAGCAAACGCCGTATTCCAAACCGAAACATTCGCGGCTTCAGTGCCCGCCGCGCTTGCAACCATTGCGGCAATGCGCTCGCGGTCGGTTTCGGTAAGCTCGTTTGTGTTCACGCAAACGCCCACCGACAGCGTGTCGACGCTGTAGCCGTCCTTTTCAACCTCGGTAATGATGTTTGTTACATCATACTGTAATTCATCATACTTATAATAATAAGCTTCACCGTCGTCAAGACCCTCAATCGACGGATAGTCGGGGGAATTATCGGCATTCGGCGTCGTTCCCACAACATTTCCGTAAGCGTCAAGCACGGCATCCGAGTCGTAATGCCGCTCCTGCTCGAGAACGCCCGAATTATCGCCGTCGGGAGACGGGAAATACTCCGTAGAGGTGGTCTTTTTGTTATCGTAATTCAGCCGTGCGGCAACATTCACCGCATAGCCGTTTCTGCCGTAGATTTTCGTCATAAACGAGTCAAGATTTGACAGAATAGCGTTTTCCATCTCTCGCTGGAACGTGAAACGCTTTCTTGCAATCGGCACGCCCGACTGATCAACGCCCTCGGCAGCCTCCTCTTCCTTGGAAATCCACTCGTATTCTCTGCCGTATGTATCGGAAATGCTTATATTATCGTTTGTAAGCCCGTCAACGCTCTTTGAAACTATCGAGAAGATAGCCCTTACCTCGCCGTTTGTAAGCTCCTCATCGCCCGCAAGCTTCAGCACAACCGAGCAGGTCGGCACCTCGCTGTCGGTAGTTATCGCATAATCGCGGGTTTTGGGAATGCTGAGGTTCGCGGTCGCCTGCTGTACAGCCGAAAGCTGCCGCAAGGTAGCCTCAATCCTCGCCTCGCGCTGTTGTCTTGCAACCTCTGCCTTATCCGAGTCGGTGGACCACAAATCCACCCCGTCGTTCCAGATATCGTAATTTGTGGAGGTTTTCGGGAAGCCCTGAATGGACAGCTGCATTCTCAGATAATCCGCCTGATCCTCGGGAACGATAATCTCCCCGCCGTTCAGCTTCACATCCGTCACGCCAAGCTCCGCGATAGCCGCGGAAATCTCGCCCGCCTCCTCGGTGGTAAGCCCCGAAAACAGCACAGCCTCGTTTTTATGATTAAGCAGTATCGCCAGCAGCACAATGACCGCGACAATAGCGATCGGAATTGCGATAATGACGATTTTCACCGCCTTGGAAAATCCCGTCCACTTATCCTTTATAACGGTAGTGACCTTTTTTATTCTTTCGTTCATTTAAGAAGTGCCTCCGAGAACGTTAAATCTGCATATTTATAATCGAGTTGTACGCGCTCAAAACCTCGTTCTTCACGGTAACCAGAACATCGACAGCGGTATTCGCCTTTTCGATATTCGCCTGAACGGTTGCGAGGTCGTCGATGTTTCCGAGCATAAGATCGATAGCGTCGCGGTCGGTCTGCTCGTTGGTTTCGATAACATTGTCCACCATGCCCCTGAAAATATCGAGGAACGACGGCTGCTTGATGTCGTCGCTGAGCGGCACTGCCTCCGCCCCCATGGGGAGCATTTTATCCATGCGCTCCATTCTCGCCATTCTGTCAAGCCTTGTCAACGTATCGCGCGACTGGAGCGGTATCATAATATTGTCATCCATTTACAATCTTCCTTTCACAACTAAATCAAACTAAAATCAGCCTTTTCCGATATTCAAAGCCGACTGTATAATCCCCTGCATCGCCTGGAACACCGCGCGGTTCGCCTCGTACATATTGGTCGCTTCCTCCGCGTCGATTTCCTCCACCGCGACATTCACATTCGCCTCGTAAACATACCCGAACTCATCCGCCAGCGGATTATCGGGGCTGTACACCGGCTCGGGAGGAGTGGGATCCTCCACCACCTGCATTGCCTGCACGCCCTTAAGCTGTATGTAATTGAAAAGGTTCGGGATAAACGTGCCCTCGCTCATTCTGCGAAGCAAAATCTTCTTAAACGCCTTGTCCTCGCCGAAAATAACCATCTGCCTTTTATACGCGTCCTCGGGACGGGTGGCGTAGGTGTCGGCGTTTGCGGTATTCTGGGCGATTATGTCAAGTCTGAACCGCTCGGCGGTCATTCCCGAAAGCGGGATATTAAGCGAGCTTAAAAATGCCATTTTTACCTCCCGTCGTTACTTCGTCACAATCGCGCTTCTTATGCGCGTGAAATTACCGTTCATCTGGTTTATCAGCGCGTCGATCTGATACGCGGTCTTGCTGTACTCCGCCATCTGGGTGTCGTGATCGACGTTGTTTCTGTCCTCCTGATCCAGCGTCACGCGGTCAATACGCACATGCTGCGCCAAATTCAGCTCCTTCTTTATCGTGCCGTTTCCGCGGATTTTATCCTTCAAAATTCCGTAAAAATCCAGATATTTACAATTATACTCGGGAGTGTCCTCGTTTGTGATATTCTGGGCAATAATCTGCTGCTTCTGCCACATAACGGAGATACCCTGTTCGAGTATTCTGAAAGCGGTGGTATCAAAGAGTGCCATAAGTTCACCTCGCGTTTTATGGTCCGAGTTAAAATCGGACGAAAGCCTTATTTTTGGGCGCAATTCACCCAAACCCTAGTTTTTCATACTCTATTATACTACAATTCTCCGAAGATTTCAAGTCATTTTTTTGAATAAAATTGCTCAAACAGTAATATTTTGGCAAAACCGAGGGTAAAATTTACGGCGAAAATCCGAAAAAATCCTTTTACGGCGGGTAAAAGCGGGGGTAATGTGCAATTTCCACAAAATTTATCCCGAAATTTCTAAAAAAATTATAAACCGCTTGAGAACACGCAATTTTTTCGGAATTATTTTCCAAAAAGCCCTTGACAAACGGAAAATGTTGTGCTAAAATAACAGTTGACAAATGAATAACGGGTCTTGCAAGGGTGCAAGATTCTGCCCGATAAACCTATGACGCAGAGATAAAAATGCCTGCGCGCTCACAGAGAGCGGACGACGCTGAGAATGCCGCAGAAAGCGGGGCATTAAATGGACTGCCGAGGGCGCGGTCAAAGGAAAACGGCTGTTTTCCGAGTATTCCGCGACGTTTGCGAGCGTTAATCGCGAGGATATGTCTGTATCCGTTGAGAGCGCGGGGTTCCCCGCGAAGTAAGGTGGCAACGCGGAAGTTTTCTCCGTCCTTATGGCAGGTTTTTCCTGTCTTTGAGGGCGGTTTTTTTGTGCAAAATAACACCGTGTATACGTGTATAACAAATATTGCGAAAAGGAGAATGTTTATGTCAGCGATAAGTCCCACACTTGAACAGGCAAAGGCGATGGCGGGATATTCCGTTATCCCCGTGAAGCGGGAAATTCTTTCCGACATCAAAACGCCCATCGAGGTGCTGAAAATCTTAAAAAGCGTCAGCCGTCACTGCTTTATTCTCGAATCGGCCGAGAACCAGGAAAAATGGGGGCGGTATACGTTTCTGGGCTATGAGCCGAAGCTTGAGCTGTCCTGCCTGAACGGCAAGCTGACCGTGAAAAATATCCGCGAGGGCACGTCCGAGACCTTCGAGACCGCCCACCCCGCCGACCATATCCGTAAGCTTATGGGAAAATTTACCTCTCCGAAGCCCGAGGGCTTTCCGAGCTTTACGGGAGGGCTTGTGGGGTATTTCGGCTACGATTACATCAAGTACAGCGAGCCGTGTCTGAAGCTTGACGCGAACGACGAGGAACACTTCAAGGACGTTGACCTTATGCTGTTTGACAAGGTTATAGCGTTCGACAATATCCGCCAGAAGATAATTCTCATTGCAAACGTTCTGACCGACAACCTCGAAGAAAATTACAGGCGCGCAGAACGGGATATTGACAAAATGGCAAGGCTTATCCGCGAGGGTACGCCCGCGAAGATTGAAAAACCGAAGCTTAAAAGCGAAATCCGCTCTTTGTTCAGCAAGGAGCAGTATTGCGAAATGGTTGAAAAAGCCAAACGCTATATTTTCGAGGGGGATATTTTCCAGGTTGTGCTGTCAAACCGCCTTGACGCGGATTTTGAGGGCAGCCTGCTTGACACCTACCGCGTTTTGCGCTCCACTAACCCCTCGCCGTATATGTTCTACTTTTCAAGCGACGATATGGAGGCGGCGGGGTCTTCTCCCGAAACGCTTGTAAAGCTCGAAAACGGCATTCTTCACACATTTCCGCTTGCGGGAACGCGTCCGCGCGGCAAGGACGACGAGGAGGACAGACGCCTTGAAAAGGAGCTGCTCTCGGACGAAAAGGAGCTGTCCGAGCACAATATGCTGGTTGACCTCGGGCGCAACGATCTCGGAAAAATCTCGGAATTCGGAAGTGTCGGAGTCGAGAAATATATGGAAATTCTCAGATTTTCGCACGTTATGCACATAGGCTCGACCGTCCGCGGCAAGATAAGAAAGGATATGCACGCGCTTGACGCGGTAGACGCGGTGCTGCCTGCGGGAACGCTCTCGGGCGCGCCGAAAATCCGCGCCTGCGAGATTATAAACGAGCTTGAAAACAACAAGCGCGGCATTTACGGCGGTGCGGTGGGGTATATCGATTTCCGCG
Organism: uncultured Clostridia bacterium; assembly: GCA_947630655.1. Taxonomy (GTDB): domain Bacteria; phylum Bacillota; class Clostridia; order Oscillospirales; family Ruminococcaceae; genus CAG-115. The sequence goes on from CANRIQ010000051.1 coordinate 7,917, forward strand.
GAAATCTCGATACCTGCATCGCAATAAGACTCTGCTTCAAGAAGAACGGACGGGTGTTTGTGCGTTCGGGCGCGGGAATTGTCGCCGACAGCGTTCCCGAAAACGAGTTTAACGAGTGCATAAACAAGGCAAAGGCGGTTATGAACGCCCTTGATATTTCGCAGGAGGAAGATTTATGATACTTCTGGTTGACAATTACGACAGTTTTTCTTACAATCTTTACCAGCTTATCGGCGCGATAAACCCCGACATCCGGGTTATCCGCAACGACGAGCTTTCGGTAAACGAAATTCTGGCTCTTTCGCCGTCGCATATCATCGTAAGCCCCGGACCCGGCAGACCGTCCGACGCGGGGGTTTGCGAGGAGCTTATTCTTGCGGCGGGAAAAATCCCCCTTTTGGGGGTATGCCTCGGACATCAGGCAATCTGCGAGGCGTTCGGGGCGAAAATCACCTACGCAAAGCGGCTTATGCACGGGAAAAAATCGACGGTGACGCTGGATACGAAATCCGCGCTGTTTAAGGGGCTGCCCGAGCGCGCGGAGGTCGCAAGATACCATTCGCTGGCGGCGTCGGAGGAGAATTTCCCCGAGTGCCTGAAAATCATCTCCCGCACGGACGACGGAGAAATTATGGCTGTGGAGCATAAAACGCTGCCCGTTTTCGGTCTGCAGTTTCACCCCGAAAGCATACTCACAAAGCATGGAAAAAGCATCGTCGAAAATTTCCTCAAAATCGGGTGAATTTGAGGGCGGTTTTCAGTTGATAATTATCAACGACAAATCATGCCTTGAAAAGTGCTGTTTTTTGCAATGATTTTGGCTTAACTGTGCGGAAAATTGAGAATGACAGGTTAGCGTGAAATTAATGCGAAAACTGGGGTTAAATAATGCCTGTTTTTCGGGGCGTTTTTTAAGGGCTAATTTTATACATTTTTTCAGGAGGTATTTTTATGATAAAAGAAGCAATTGCAAAGGTATCGAACGGAGAAAATCTCGGATACTCCGAAATGGAGGGCGTAATGCGCGAAATAATGACGGGCGAAACCACCCCCGCGCAGACGGCGGCTCTGCTTACCGCGCTGCATATCAAGGGTGAAACGACCGACGAGATCTCCGCGAGCGCGTATGTTATGCGAGACTGCGCGACAAGGGTGAACTATGACGGCGAGGTTCTCGAAATCGTCGGCACGGGCGGCGACGGAGCGCAGTCGATAAACGTGTCGACCATGTCGGGGCTGGTCTGCGCGGCGGCAGGCGCGAAGGTTGCAAAGCACGGAAACCGCGCGGCTTCGTCGAAATGCGGCGCGGCGGACTGTCTGGAGGCTCTCGGAATAAATATTTCCGTGTCGCCCGAGGGCTGCGCAAAGCTGCTTGACGAGGTGGGAATGTGCTTTATGTTCGCGCAGAAATACCACTCCGCGATGAAGTATGTCGGACCCGTCCGCAAGGAAATCGCAATTCCGACCGTTTTCAACATCTTAGGTCCGCTGACAAACCCCGCTCACGCGAATGTTCAGCTTCTCGGGGTCTACAAGCCCGAACTGCTTAAGCCCATGTCCGAGGCTCTCACAAAGCTCGGCGTAAAGCGCGGAATGGCGGTTTACGGGCAGGATAAGCTTGACGAGATTTCCGTTGGCGCGCCGACTTCGGTGGTTGAATTTGAGGGCGATAAATACACCGAATATGAAATTACTCCCGAGCAATTCGGGCTCACTCGTCATTCTCTCGCCGATCTCAAGGGCGGAGAGCCTAAGCTGAACGCCGAAATCGCCAGAAAAATCCTCGGCGGCGAAAAGGGCGCGGGACGCGACGCGGTTTTGCTTAACGCGGGCGCGGCGTTGCATATTTACAAGGGTATAACCATTGCGGAGGGCGTGAAGCTGGCGGCGGAGATGATCGACAGCGGCGCGGCTCTTAAGACGCTTGAAAAGTACGTTTCGCTGTCTAATACGCTGAATTGAGGCTTGTATGATACTTGACGAAATTGCGGCAAAAACACGCGAGCGAATAGCCGAAAAGGAGCGGGAAATTCCTCTGTCGGAGGTCCGCGAAAAAGCAGAGAGACTTCCGCGGGACACGGGTTTTCCGTTTGAAAAGGCACTTTTGACCGACGATGTGGCGTTTATCTGCGAGGTTAAAAAGGCGTCGCCGTCAAAGGGCGTTATTGCGGAGAATTTTCCGTATCTTGACATCGCTCTGGACTACGAAAAAGCGGGCGCGGCGGCGATTTCCTGCCTTACCGAGCCGTTCTGGTTCAAGGGCAGCGACAACTATCTGCGCGAGATTGCCGGGGCGGTGAAAATTCCCGTTCTGCGCAAGGATTTCACGATTTCCGAATATATGATCTACGAGGCGAAAATCCTCGGCGCGGCGGCGGTGCTGCTTATCTGCTCGATTTTGTCGGAAAATGAACTTCGGGAATATATGGAGCTTGCAAGGTCGCTCGGGCTGTCGGCTCTGGTGGAGGCTCACGATGAGCGCGAAACGGAGCTTGCGGTTAAGCTCGGAGCTAAAATCATCGGCGTGAATAACCGCGACCTGAAGACATTTTCCGTCGACACGAACAACTCCGCGCGGCTTAGAAGCCTTGTTCCCGACGACAGAATTTTCGTATCCGAAAGCGGCGTGAAAACCGCCGGGGATATTGAAAATATCCGAAAAATGGGAGCGCGCGCCGCGCTTGTCGGCGAAACGCTTATGAGGGCGCGGGACAAGTCCGCGAAGCTGCGCGAGCTGAGGGGTTTTTAAGGCATGGGCAACGTTAAAATAAAGCTCTGCGGGCTGTTTCGGGAATGCGACGTTGATTATGTAAACGAGGCTATGCCGGATTTCGCGGGATTTATAGTGATGTTCCCGAAAAGTCACCGAAATATCGGCAAAGAAACTGCTCTGCGGCTGAAAATGCGGCTTTCGCCGAAGATAAAATCGGTCGCGGTGTCGGTCAATGCCGATATTGACGAATTTGCGGAATTTGCAAGGTGCGGCGCGGCGGATATTCTGCAATGCCACGGGGACGAAAACGCGGACTATATCGCGCGGCTGCGGGAGCTTACGGGAGTGCCGATTATAAAAGCCGTGAAGGTCACCTGCGCGGAGGACATCGAAAAGGCTGACGGCATGGGCGCGGATTTTCTGCTGCTGGACAGCGGCACGGGCAGCGGCGTGCAGTTCGATCACGCGCTGATAGAACCCTCCGCGATAAAAACGCCGTTTTTCCTTGCGGGAGGGCTTACGCCCGAGAACATCGCGGCTGCGGCGCGGCGGTTCAAGCCGTATGCGGTGGATATTTCAAGCGGCATCGAAACCGACAGGCTGAAGGACCGCGAAAAAATCCTCAAAGCGGTGCGCGAGGTGCGGAATATTCGCGGTTGACGTGGGTTGAGGTCAGCAGCTTGTTTTGCTCGGCATACTTCCCCGCATTGCTGCCGAAAATTAACCGCTGCCGAAACCGCATAGCTGTGCGAAAAGCGGACATTTTGCAGCTCGGACGGCGGGCAGACTGCGCGGCGGTAAAATTCATTCTC
>CANRIQ010000052.1 GCA_947630655.1 uncultured Clostridia bacterium
AAGGACGTCCTCCGCGCCGATAACGTCTCCCGCGTCTACGGCTGCCTGAACGGTGGATTTAAGCTCGTCGGTGAAGATGTTCTCCTCGGCGAAATTATCCTGCGCGGACTCGTAATCCGAAGTGCCTATGCCGAACAAATGCCAGCCGTCGCCGAAAACGCCATCGTTCGCCCAATCGGTAAGGAGCGTTCCGACGGTAGTTATCGAGATATAATACACGATTATCATAACAACCGCGAAAATCGGCAGCGCGAGAAAACGGTTTGTGACTATTCTGTCTATCTTATCCGACACCGTCGCACCCGTTTTCTTCTTTTTCAGGCACTCCTTGATAACGTCGCCTATGTAGATATAACGCTCGTTTGTGATGATGCTCTCCGCGTCGTCGTCCATTTCGCGCTCGCACTCGGCAATGTCCTCTTCAATATGTTTCAGCGTGTTTTCGGGGATTTTAAGCATCTCGAGTATCTTCTCGTCGCGCTCGAAAATCTTTATTGCAAACCAACGCTGCTGTTCGGCAGGCTTATCATGCAGAAAAGCCTCCTCGATATGCGCTAAGGCGTGCTCCACACACCCGCAAAAGCTGTGCTGAACCTTAACGGGCTGCTCGGACTGAGCGGCTTTTATGGCAAGCCCGACAGCCTCGTCAACGCCCGTATTTTTAAGCGCGGAAATTTCCACAACCTCGCACCCCAGACGCTTTGAAAGCTGTGCAAAATTTATCTTGTCGCCGTTTTTCTGAACCACGTCCATCATATTTACGGCAACTACCGTCGGAATTCCAAGCTCCACAAGCTGGGTGGTGAGATAAAGATTGCGCTCGAGGTTTGTTCCGTCAACGATATTCAAAATCGCGTCAGGGCGTTCGTTGACTAAATAATTCCTCGCGACAACCTCTTCCAGAGTATACGGCGAAAGCGAATAAATTCCGGGCAAGTCGGTGACGATAACGTCCTTTTGTCCGCGAAGCTTGCCCTCCTTCTTCTCGACCGTAACACCGGGCCAGTTTCCCACAAACTGATTTGACCCCGTAAGCGCATTGAAAAGCGTGGTTTTTCCGCAGTTGGGATTACCCGCAAGAGCTATGCGTATCGGCATTTAGATTCCTCCTTAGTTTTAGTTCATTATATGCTTGTCTTGAGTTAAACACAACTAACCGGTGTTGTCAGTTTACAGTACACAATGAACAGTGTACAGTATGAATAATGTTTCGTTCGCTTACGCGAACGTTATATGATTGTCATAAAAATTATATGTCGACCTGTCCGCTTTAAGACAATCTAATACTTCGCCGAAAGGCGAAATTCTTTATTCATACTGTTCACTCAACACTGTTTACTGTCTACTGTTATTCCACCTCAATCATTTCAGCGTCCTGCTTTCTTAGCGAAAGCTCGTATCCGCGCACGGTGACCTCGATCGGATCGCCGAGGGGAGCAACCTTGCGGATATACACCTCAACGCCCTTCGTAATGCCCATATCCATTATGCGGCGTTTTATCGCGCCCTCGCCGTTCAGTTTCTTAACCTTCACGGTCTGACCGACTTTAGCCTCTTTGAGTGTAGACATAAATTTTCTCCTTTCAGATGAACGGTTAGAGGTAAGATGTAAGAGATAAGATGTAAGATTTATAGGTACGCCCGCCTGCGGCGGTCGATTTAGATGCCTACGGCTTGACTTCACACGGCTGAAAAACTCGTCCGTGTCAAGACATTGCGCAGCAATTCAATCGTCGGCGTTAGCCGACGTTCTTTGAACTCTAACCTCTAACCTCTAATCTCTAATCTCTAAACCATAATCTTCATCGCCATTTCCTTGGAAACCGCCACCCGCGACTCCTTTACGCTTAAAATCACGTTCCCGCCGATGTCGTTTACTATCGTTACAAATCCGCCGACCACAAACCCCAGATTTTCCAGAAAACGCCTCGTTTCGGGATTGCCGCCGATTTTCTTTATCATCATCTCTTCGCCAACATTCGCCATCGTTATCGGCATCATAACTCCTCACCTTCTTAACGCCAACTATACGGTTAGAACCGTCTAACCTGTCGGCGCGTTAGTTTAACCTAATTAGTTTTCTCTAACCGAATATTATAATAACTCTTTTTGCCGAGAAAGTCAATAGGTTTTTTGCAATTATTTCAGAATTTGCAATTTTTTGGAGAATTTTCACAAAACAAAAGCCTGTAATTCGTCATCTTTTGTGAAATTATACTAACTGAAAAACCGATTGAATTTTCCTGCACAAAGTGCTATAATTATATGGTACTAAAATATAAAGGGAGAAAGTGGGATATTTTGGCAAAAAGTTATTCAATGGATATGTGTTCGGGACCCGTACTCGGGAAAATGCTGCGGTTTTCCCTGCCGCTTATGGCGTCGGGCGTGTTGCAGCTCCTGTTCAACGCCGCGGACGTGGTGGTGCTGGGGCGGTTTGCGGGAGACAACTCCATGGGCGCGGTGGGCTCGACAAGCTCGCTTATAAACCTGTTCACCAACCTGTTTATTGGGCTGTCGGTCGGCGTGAACGTCATTGCGGCGCGCGCTCACGGGGCAGGCTCAAAAAAGGATATGCAGGACGTGGTGCATACCGCAATGCCCGTGTCGGTCATTTCTGGGCTGCTGCTGATGGCGGCGGGAATTGTTCTCGCGCCGCAGATGCTTATCCTTATGGATGCTACCGAAAATCAACTGCCGCTTGCAGTGCAATATCTGCGGATTTACTTTATCGGTATGCCCGCGACTATGATTTACAACTTCGGAGCGGCTATTCTGCGTTCTGTGGGCGATACGAAACGTCCGCTGTATTTTCTAACCGCCGCGGGAGTTATCAATTTTTTACTTAATCTGCTGTTCGTTATCGTGTTTAAAATGGACGTGTCGGGAGTGGCACTCGCGACAATCATCTCGCAGACCGTTTCGGCGGTATTGACGGTAATTTGTCTTATAAAAGAAAGCGGTTCTATTCACCTTGACCTCAAAAAGCTGAAAATTCACGGGCATATTTTAGGCTCTATCGTGAGAGTCGGGCTTCCCGCGGGATTTCAAGGGGTTATTTTCTCGCTGTCAAATGTTGTTATACAGTCGTCGGTCAATTCCTTCGGAGATACGGTGGTTTCGGGAAACTCCGCCGCTGCGTCGATCGAAGGCTTTATTTACATGGCAATGAACACGTTTTATCAGGCGGCAATTTCCTTTACGGGACAGAATGTCGGAGCGAAAAAATACGACCGCATACCGCGTATTCTCGCAAGCGCGCTTTTATCGGTGGCGGCTACGGGACTTATTCTCGGAGTTACGGGATTTATTTTCGGGCGGCAGCTTTTGGGGATTTATTCCAAAACGGACATAGTTATAGACGCGGGAATGAAACGAATGTCTATAATAATGGTGACCTACTTCCTATGCGGAATGATGGACGTTATGGTGGGAATGCTGCGGGGTTTGGGATACTCGATAATGCCGATGATTGTAAGCCTTGTGGGAGCGTGCGGACTGCGTATACTTTGGATTCAGACGGCGTTTCGGATCGAGAAATTCCACACCACCACAACTATCTATGTAAGCTATCCGATTTCATGGGGAATAACGTTTTTAACGCACCTTATCTGTTACTTAATCGTGTGGAGGAAGGTAAAGAAGAAGAACCCGGAAATGTTTATTAAAAAGGCTGAATAATAAAAATCCCGAAACAATAGAGTGTTTCGGGATAATTTTTATTAAACGGTGTACGTTGCAAATATCTTCTTAAGCGCGCCGGTTTTCGCTACTATCTGCGCTATTACAATGCCCAGCACCGCGCCGAAAACGCCCTGAACGATATTCGGGACGACATTTACGAGGGTTGCAACAAAACCGAGCCCCAAAAACGTCGATTCGTAAAGATAATACCCCACTACCATTATCGCCTCCGCCGTCACCGCGCCAAGCACAAAGCCCGGCAGGCGGAGCTTTTCGCTGCGTTTCATCATGGCGTGCGCGATAAGCGACGCCGCCACCGCCATAAGACCTTTGATGATAAACGTCCCGGGAGCGTAGGTCGGATAGCCGATTATGTCCGACAACGCCGAGCCGATGCCGCCCGCCGCAAATCCCCATGCGGGTCCTAAAACCCACGCCGCAACCAGAATAAAGCAGTCGCCGAAATTAAGGTTGCCGCCCAAGGGACTGGGTACGCGGAAAATTGTTGTTGCGAGGAAAATCAACGCCGCGAACATCGCCGTAAACACGATTTTCAGCAGATATTCCGAGAATTTTTTGCCGTTTTTTTCTTTGTTCATTACGAGAACCCCTTTCTTTTGTCTGTAATTACATTATAGCAGATTTTGGAGTTATCGCAATGACCAATTTGATATTATTTAATAATACCAAATTCATTTTCATTAGCTGCGGAATAATTCACGACATATTTATTCAACTCGCATTTTGCGGGGTCTGAGTAATAATTTTTAAGGGGAATTACACGAACGCCGTGTTCCGAGCATTTTGAAACGATCTGTTCGGCGTTTTCAGCTTCGATAATAAAATGAAGACCAGCGTTTTCCTCGAAAATTCTCACATCGGGAAACTCGGAGATAAAGCCCAGAACCTGCTCTCTTATGCGGCGAAAACGCTTTTTCGCGCGGTTTATGTGACGCTCAAAATAACCGTCGGAAATGAACCTTGCAAGCGTGTACTGCTCGAACGACGGCACGGGACACGCGTAAAACCCGAGGGTTTCGCGCCATTTTTCATAAAGCTCCTCCGACAGGCACATATAGCTTATTCTCACCGACGGCGCGATGGTCTTTGAAAACGTGTTTACGTAAATAACGCGTCCGCTGTTGTCGGAAGAGAACATTGCGCGGACGGGTCTGCCGCTCCAGCGAAATTCGCTGTCATAATCGTCCTCGATGATAAAACGCTCCCCCGTTTCCGCCCAGGACATTATTTCCCGCCTGCGCGAAATCGGCATTACAACGCCCGTCGGGAAGTGATGAGCGGGCGAAATATGCGCCGCGTCGATGTTTTTTTCGTACAGCTCGTCTGCCTTCATTCCCGACTCGTCAAGCGAAATATACTCGAAATTCGCACCGCCGAGCTTGTAGATTTTCGACAGCTTGTAAAATCCGGGATCTTCAATTCCGAAACGCTTATCCCGCCCCAGAAGCCTTATTAACATATCGTAAAAATACTCGCTGCCCGCGCCGATAATTATCCGCTCGGGAGGCTGGCAAATTCCCCGCGCACGGTAGAGATACCCCGAAATTGCCGCGCGAAGTTCCATAGCTCCCCCGGACGGGGTGGGTTTTAGCAGAGCAGAGCCCTTTTCCAGAATTACCGTCCGCATAAGCCTTGTCCACACCGAAAACGGGAAAATCTCCGTGCCGACGTCGGGAGGGCTCTCGGGTTCGGGCTCGTAGGACGGCGCGGGAGCGTTTTCGGGGAGCTTTACGGGTTCACCGCTGTACTGCACGAAATAGCCGCTGCGCTCGGCGGCGCGGACATATCCCTCCGCGATAAGCTGGGAATAGGCGTTTTCGACCGTGATAACGCTTACCGAAAACCGCTCGGACAACGCCCTTTTGGACGGCAGACGCTCATCTTTTTTCAAGCGACCGCTTAGAATGTCGCCTCGGATTTCCTCGTAAATCTGCTCGTAAAGGGGCTTTGCGTTTTTGTTATTCATTATACAATCTCCCCTGAAATGTGTCAAGTTCGTTCATACGCTTATCTATGCCGCCTATGGTGGATATTTTATCCCTGCTCCACAAGGGCGCAATTAAAAGCGACTTGTCGCCGTCGCCCGTCACGCGCTCTATTACCGTTTCGGGCGGGAAAAGCTCAAGCTGACGAACCACTGTCTCTATATAATCGGGCTGCTCCATGGGAACATATTCCCCGCGGAGGTACATTTCGTAAAGCTCTGTATTTTTGAGAACGTGCGTGAGGTGGATTTTCACGCCGTCGGGGCGGAGTTTGCCTAAAATCTTCGCGGTGTCCGTCATCATCTGCATATTCTCCCCCGGAAGCCCGTTCATAATGTGAACGCAAACCCGCACTCCAAGGCTCTTTAAAAGCCCGTAACACTCTGAAAACAGCGCGAAATCATACCCGCGGCAAATTCGCGCGGCGGTTACATCATGGGCTGTCTGAACGCCGAGTTCCACCGTCACGGGGAGCGGAAATTCGGCTAAAATCCGCGCTTTTTCGCTGTCAATGCAATCGGGGCGGGTTGCCAGAGATACCCCGAACGCTCCGAGCTGTTGTGCCGTGTGAAGCAGCTCGGACAACTGTTCGTCTGAACAGAAGGTGTTTGTTCCCTGTCCGTAATACAAAATAATTTTCGCGTCGGGGAATTTCGCATTGATACGCGCTTTTTCAGCCTCAAACTGCTCCTCTACAGTGCTTGTTTTTTCGGGCGCACCCGCGCAGAAAATGCACCCTCCGTGCGGGCAGGAAAATCCCGCGTTTACCGTCGCCTTAGCAATTCGGCAGCCGAAAACAGTCTTGTTGTGGTAATTCAGCGTGTGATAACGCTTGTTGTCATCGGAAAAGGGGAATTTTACCATATTATTCAACCTTTTCGGAAACGGGAGTAACCGAAGACATCGCCGAAATGACCGTTTTCATCATATCAAGCGGCAGATCCGACTTTTCGAGAGAGACCAGCATTCTCGGTCTGCCGACTGTTTCAAGACGCATTTTGCGTCCGACAGCCTTTGTTACCGCGGAAATTCGTTCCATATCGAACCTGCTCATATAAAACACCAGATCGTCGCCCGTCTGCGCAATTTCCGAAATGCCCGAAAGAGCCGCCATATTGCGAAAACGCGCCACGTCTATAAGCCCTAAAACCGACTCGGGAGGCTCGCCGTAGCGGTCGATAAGCTCGTCGGTTATGTCCTCCGCGTCCTCGGAGCTTGTTATGCGGGCGATTTTTCGGTAGCAGTCCACGCGCTGTGCCTGATTTGAAATATAATCCTCGGGAATATAGGCGTTTATGCGAATGTCGACAAGGCAATCCTCCTTATGAACGTTTTTTTCGCCGCGTTCCTCGCGGACAGCCTCGTCAAGAAGCTGCAAATACATATCATACCCGACGTTTGCCAAATGCCCGCTTTGCGACGCGCCGAGAATGTTCCCCGCGCCGCGTATTTCAAGGTCGCGGAGAGCTATTCGAAAGCCGCTGCCGAACTGCGTAAACTCGCGGATAGCGTCAAGCCGCTTTTGAGAGATTTCCGAGAGCAATTTCCCCGGCTTGAACGTAAAATACGCAAACGCGCGGCGGTTTGTCCTGCCGACGCGTCCGCGAAGCTGGTGAAGCTGCGCTAAACCCATTCTGTCCGCGTCCTCGATTATAAGTGTATTGACGTTCGGAACGTCAACTCCTGTTTCGATTATTGTTGTGCAAACCAGAACGTCAAGCTCCCCGTCAAGCAGCCTGCGCCACACGTCAAGAAGCTCGTCCTCGGTCATTCTGCCGTGAGCGGCTTCAATTCTCGCTTCGGGGATAAGCTCACGAAGCTTTTCAACACAGCTGTAAATGGAGTTAATTCTGTTGTGGATATAGTAAACCTGACCGTTTCGGCGAAGCTCCTTGCGGACAGCTCCCGCAATTACGCCCCAGTCGTGCTCCATAACGCAGGTTGCGACGGGCTGCCTGTCCTGCGGAGGCTCGTCTAAAACGCTCATATCGCGGATACCGCTCATTGCCATATTAAGCGTGCGGGGAATGGGCGTTGCCGAAAGCGAAAGAATGTCCACACCGCTGAAATTCTCCTTGAATTTATCCTTATGCGCAACGCCGAAACGCTGTTCCTCGTCAATTATCACAAGCCCTAAATCCTTGAATTTTACATCGTTCTGAATTATCCTGTGCGTGCCGATAACCATATCTATCCGCCCCGACGATAAGCCCTTCAAAATCTCGCGCTGTTCGGCGGGGGTCTTGTGCCGCGACAGCAGTGCTATATTTATCGGGAAGCCCTCCATTCGGGCGGAGGCTGTCTGAAAATGCTGCCATGCGAGAACCGTTGTCGGAGCAAGCAAAGCGCACTGTTTTCCCGCCTCAATGCACTTAAACGCCGCTCTCAAGGCTACCTCCGTCTTGCCGAAGCCCACATCGCCGCACAAAAGCCGCTCCATGGGGTGGGGACGCTGCATATCCGCTTTTATTTCATCAACGCAGCGAAGCTGTGAGTCTGTCTCGATATACGAAAAATGCTGTTCAAAATCCTCCTGCAAAGTGTCGTCCTCGGGGAACGCAAAGCCCTCGGACTTCATCCTGCGCCCGTACAGCTCGATTAGCTCCGCCGCCATTTCCTTTGCCGCGGCGCGGGCGCGCGCTTTGGATTTGTTCCACTGCTCCGAACCGAATTTGCTGAGTTTTACGGTTGTGGCGTCTCCCGTGCCGATATAACGCGAAATCAGGTCAAGCTGGGTTACGGGAACATGCAAAACGTCCGAACCTGCGTATTTTATGCGGATATAGTCCTTTGCAACGCCCCCCGACTCGATTTTGTGAACGCCGTCGAAAATGCCTATGCCGTGCATGGAATGAACGACAAGATCTCCCACCGAGATATCCTCGAGAGAGCGGATTTCCTCGGATTTTTTGCGCTTCGGGGCGCGGGTTTTCGAGGTGTGAACCGCCGTGTGAGTAAACACCGAAAGCCCGCTGTTTTCGTAATCAAACCCCGCCGAAAGCGTTCCGTGCGTTACGACAACCTTTCCCGGCAGAACCTGCGACGGATTGTCATAATACAGCGCGTCAAAGCCGTCATCGGCAAGGTCGTGTGCGAGATTTCGCGCACCCTTTTCCGTTCCCGCAAAGATAAAACAGCATGCCCTCCGCGCAAGCTTCGGGCGCATATCGTCCTCCAAAATCTTGTATTCGCCGCTCCACGGGGCGTTTTGCACCGCGCCGTGAACGTTTATCATAATGCCTATCTTCATTCCCCCGCCGCGCAGAAACGAATCGAAATACACCCTCGTGCGGCTTTCCAGAAGCGAATAAAGCTCCTGTTTTGTAAGCTGAAAACGATCGAGACCCTTGCAGATTTTTCCCTCGTCGGTGAGAATTGTAAGGTCCTCTAAATGCAGAGCCGCCGCCGCGCGAAAGCTCTCCTTTACCGCAGAATTCTCACACACAAACACGCGTTTTACATAATCGAAAATTGTCGCTTCCGTGTCAAAGCAAAGCGGAAAATAGCGGTCGGGATTTCCGATATACGCACCGCCGCGAATGTTCTCTGCGTCGGACAGCATCGCCGTTTTTACGGCTTCTCGCGATTTTGAGCGAAGCTTGTTTGCAAAGCGTTCGATTTTTTCGCACAACGCCTCGCGGCTGGCGAAAAGCGTTTCAACGGCTGGCGAAATTTCGATTTTTTCGAGAGAATTTGTCCTGCGCTGGGTTTCAATATCGAAAACAGACAAGCTGTCAATGCTGTCGCCCCAAAGCTCTATACGAAACGGCTTTGAACTGCTTGGCGGGAAAACGTCGACTATGCCGCCGCGTACCGAAAACTGCCCCGCGCCCTCGGTCATATCCGCGCGGGAATATCCCGCCTCCGAGAGCCGCAGAATAAGCTCGTCAAGGGAAATTTCGCCGTCTGCGGCAAGCGTTATCGTGCGCTCACGGAGAACGCTTTCGGGTATGGTAAGCTGCGCCGCAGCCGCCGCCGAGCATATCACCGCCGAGCATTTTCCGCTTATCAATGCGGACAGCGCGAAAATGCGCTTATGCTCGTACTCGCGGGAGACCGTGCCGGTGTTACCGAGGACCAACTCCTTTTCGGGGTACAAAAGAGCGCGTTCTTCCCCCAAAAGCGCGTTTATATCCATGCAAAGACGCTGCGCCGCAGCCTCGCTGTCGGTTATGACAAGCGTGGGCTCTTCATTCGTCAGAGCCGCGATAAAATGCGCCTTGTGTATATGCGAAACGCCTGTCAGCATAGCCGGCAGGGGGTTATTTTTTTCGAGATACTCTTGCAGCCTTACAAAATCCGCGTTGTTCTGCGCGGCGTTTCTGAAAAATTCCATGATTTCTCCCCGTGTGAGAACAAAATCAAAATTCTCACGAGTTGTATTTATTCATTGCCATATCGATTTTGCCGCTTACAATAAGCTCCACAGCGGCGGCGGCGTTTTCCATACAAGCGGTAAGCTTTTCGCCGTCCTCCTTCTTAAAATGCCCGAGAACCCATTCGGCAAGCGGATAATCCTTATGCGGCTTCGCGCCGACGCCCATTTTTATCCGCGGGAACATATCGCTCCCCGAAAGATATATTATGCTTTTTATGCCGTTATGACCGCCGTCCGAGCCCTTTCGGCGTATGCGGAGACAGCCGGGCTCCAGCGAGATGTCATCGAATATTATTATTGTCCGCTCGGGCGGGATTTTATAGAAATTCATAGCCTCGACGACCGCCTCGCCGCTGTTGTTCATATACGTCGAGGGCTTCATGATAAGGCAGCGTTTTCCCGATATCACCGCGTCGCCGGTAAGCGACTTGAACTTAAGCTTTTTGCAGCTTACGCCAAGCTTTTCGCACAGCGTATCCACCGTCATAAACCCTATGTTATGCCGCGTGGACTCGTACTCGCGCCCCGGGTTTCCCAGCCCGCAGATAATAAATTCCACAGCCCCCGCAGGCTCGGGGGTTTTGCTTTCAAGCTGCTTGAATATATCGAAGATGGACATTCTATCGCTCCTTTATTTTTTCGTTAAAATTGTCAAAATGCTTGACAATGTAAATCAAAAGGTGTATAATATCTATAGAAAGGAGTTGATTTTATGGCAACAACACCAACACAGGTTCGCATTGACGCCGAAATCAAAAAACAGGCGACCGAGCTTTTTGAAAGTCTCGGACTGGATATGTCGGGGGCGGTGAATATGTTCCTGCACCAGTGCGTGCTTCGCGGAGGACTGCCGTTTGCGGTGGAGGTACCGAAATACAGCGAAAAAACCCTAGAGGCTATGGCACAGGCGAAGAAAATCTCCCGCGACCCGAAGGTCAGGGGGCATAAAACTATCAATTCGCTGAAAGAGGATTTAGATAAATGAACTATGAGGTAAAATTCACTTCCGCATTCAAAAAGTCATACAAGCTTATGAAAAAGCGGAACATGGATCTTGACGAGCTGTTTTTCGTAATTGATACGCTTCGGCAAGGTAAAGCTCTTGACCCAAAATACAAAGACCACGCTCTTGGCGGAAATTATGACGGCTTTCGGGAATGTCACATAAAACCCGATTGGCTGTTGATCTATTTAATTGAAGATGATATTCTTACGCTTACCTTAGTCGATACGGGAACGCACAGCGACTTGTTCCGAAAATAACGCGGCTTATCTCTTACCTCTTGCAAGCGTTATTTGCCGCAGGCAAATAATGCGGCTTACTTCTTACCTCTTA
>CANRIQ010000053.1 GCA_947630655.1 uncultured Clostridia bacterium
TTATCGCCCGCGTCGATCGTGCGTGCTACGGGCGGTCTTAAGGACAGCATTATCGACGCGGGCGATAACGGCATAGGCTTCACGTTCCAGAGCTACAATGCTCACGATATGCTGGAGGCTATACGCCGCGCAAAGGGCTATTACGACAATAAGCCCGAGTGGACAAAGCTTATGAACCGCGCTATGAAGGCGGATTTCAGCTGGGCGGCTTCCGCGAAGCTCTACATCGGTTTGTACAAGGAGCTTGTCGGCGAGTAATGAATTTTTTACGGCGGGGATATTCTCCGCCGTATTCTTTAAGGACAATGTCCTTAACCATTTCCCAGTGTAGGCAGTTCTGTATTGAACGTTAATTTCTGTACGGCGGATAGGCAGCTTATGGTCAAGCTGTGGTTAAAATTGGTAAATTTTGAAAAGAGAGGTAATAAAAATGAAAAAAAGTCTGAATTACGCGCTTTGTTATGCGATTTTGGCAATGGCGGGCGGGGTGTTCTACCGCGAGTTTACGCGGGCAAACTCCTTTGACGGCGTGACGGCTCTCGGAAAGGTACATACTCACTTTTTTCTGCTCGGAATGATAGTTTATCTCATTATAGCGTTGTTTTCGAGGAATTTTGACCTTGACGGCGAAAAGACCTTCAAGGTGTTCAGGGCTCTCTACAACACGGGCGTTCCCGTAACAGGCATTATGATGGGCGTGCGCGGAGCTTTCGAGGTTCTGGGAACGGAGCTTTCAAAGGGCGCGTCCGCGGTGATTGCAAGCATTGCGGGCATAGGTCATATCCTTACCGCCGCGGGAATTATCCTGCTTCTGGTAACTCTTAAACGGTGCGACGCAAAGTCAAAGGTGCAGCAGTAAAAGTTTTTTGCAATAAGCCCTTGAAAAAATTTCCGGATTGTGCTATAATATAAAAGTAGTATCATATTAAAGCGAAAGGATGTTTTTTATGGCAAAGATCGCCGTGCTGGGCTATGGCGTTGTCGGCTCCGGCACTGTCGAGGTTTTTTACAGAAATAAAGAAAATCTCGAAAAAAAAGCGGGCGAACCGCTCGATATTAAATACATTCTTGATGTGAGGGATTTTCCCGACAGCCCGTATGCGGATAAATTTGTCAAGGATTTCAACGTGATTTTAAACGATCCCGAAGTAAGCGTTGTCAGCGAAGTTATCGGCGGTATAAAACCGGCGTACGACTTCGTGAAATCTGCGCTTTCGGCGGGAAAGAGCGTTGTTACGTCGAATAAAGAGCTTGTCGCGGCAAAGGGCGCGGAACTTCTGAAAATCGCTAAAGAGAAAAATGTCAATTTCTTCTTTGAGGCGAGCGTTGGCGGCGGAATTCCGATAATCAAGCCTATTCACACCTGCCTTGAGGCAAACGAGATAGACGATATTGCGGGTATTCTGAACGGGACGACCAATTTCATCTTAACTAAGATGATACGCGACGGAATGGGCTTTGACGAGGCTTTGAAGACCGCGCAGGAGCTGGGGTACGCGGAGCGCAATCCCGCGGCTGATGTAGAGGGTATAGACGCTTGCAGAAAGATCTGTATTCTCGCGTCGCTGGTGTTCGGGAAGCACGTTTATCCCGAGAGCGTTCACACCGAGGGCATTACAAAGGTGACTTTGGAGGACGTTGAGTATATTGACAGCTACGACGCGAAGATAAAGCTTATCGGCTGCGCGAAACGCAGCGAGGGCGATAAAATCTTTATCGGCGTGTTCCCCGCGGTTATCAGAAACGAGAGCCAGCTTTCGGGCGTAAACGACGTGTTTAATGCAATTCTTGTTCGCGGAGACGCGACGGGCGATGTTGTGTTCTACGGAAAGGGCGCGGGAAAGCTCCCCACGGCAAGCGCGGTGGTGTCGGATATAGTTTCGGCTGTAAAACACGCGGGAACGAGCAGGTCGCTTACCTGGAAGGACTCGGAGCAGTCGTTTGTGCGTCCGTTCGAGGAGTTCGGGTGCGCGAATTATATAAGGCTCCGCGCGGATAATATTAAAGCCGCAAAGGATAAGGCGGGCGAAATTTTCGGCGATAAGACGGAATTTTTGTCTTCTAAAAAACAGCCCGATAACGAGCTTGCTTTTATTACAGACGTTATGACCGAAAAGGAAGCTCTGAACGCTTGCGAAAGGCTGTCCGAAAACGCGGAAATACTCGGAAGAATTCGCGTTCTGGACTATTGATAAATAAAGCGGAGGGTGTTTGCAATGGGTGAGTTGGATATCCCGAAGTACAAGAGGGTCTTGCTGAAGCTGAGCGGCGAGGCTCTGGCGGGCGAAAAGGAGACAGGTCTTGATTTTCCGACAGTCGAGAGGATTTGCCGAAGCATCAAGAAAACCGCCGACGCGGGCGCGCAGATAGGTATAGTTGTCGGGGGTGGAAATTTCTGGAGAGGACGTTCTTCAAAGAGCGCGGACAGGGCGAGAGCCGATCATATCGGTATGCTTGCAACAACCATGAACGCGCTTGCCGTGGCGGATGTTCTGGAGAGTCTGGGGTGCATTGTGCGCGTTCAGACCGCCATTACTATGCAGCAGGTGGCGGAGCCGTTTATTCTCGGGAAGGCACTGCGGCATCTCGAAAAGGGCAGGATTGTCATTTTCGGGTGCGGCACGGGAAATCCGTTCTTTTCGACGGACAGCGCGGCTTCATTGAGAGCTGCGGAGCTTAAGGCGGATATTATCCTTAAAGCGACGATGGTCGACGGCATCTATGACAAAGACCCGAAAAAGTTCCCCGACGCGGTAAAATACGACGTTATCACTCACCATGATATTCTTGTAAAGCGGCTTCAGGTAATGGACAGTGCGGCTGCCGCGATTTGCACCGAAAACAATATCCCTATTATCGTGTTTAATCTCGATAATCCCGACAATATTTACGACGCGGTTATGGGAAAGAGCGTAGGAACGCTTGTTACAAAGCATTAAATAGGGTTAAGGGAGGATTTTATGAAAGAAGTTATCGATAACACCAAGGAGAGAATGAAAAAGTGCATTACGGCTCTTGAAAGCGAGCTTGCAACTATCCGCGCGGGCAGGGCAAACCCTTCCGTTCTGGACAGGATAACGGTGGATTATTACGGGACGGCAACGCCGATAAATCAGATGGCTTCCGTGTCGGTCGCGGAGGCGAGAATCCTGGTGGTGTCGCCGTATGATGCGTCTCAGCTTAAGGCTATTGAAAAGGCTATTCAGGCGTCGGATCTGGGAATAAATCCCACAAACGACGGCAGAGTGCTTAGAATTGCGTTCCCGCAGCTTACCGAGGACAGAAGAAAAGAGCTTTGCAAGCAGGTAAGCAAAACCTGCGAGGAAAGCAAGGTTGCGGTAAGAAACGTTCGGCGCGACGGTATGGATAAGATAAAGGCTAAGAAAAAGTCCAATGAAATCACCGAAGACGACGTTAAGGAAGCGGAAAAGAACATTCAGAAGCTCACCGATAAGTTTATCGAGGAGGTCGATAAAATCGGCGAAGAAAAGAATAAGGAAATAATGGCGATTTGATGGGAAATTCCGGTATTCCGAGGCATATCGGTTTTATTATGGACGGAAACGGACGCTGGGCGAAAAAACGCGCTATGCCGAGGAACTTTGGTCACACGCAGGGGGCTGCGGTTTTCAAAAAAACGATAAACTGGTGCAGGGAGCTGGGCGTGGAGTGCGCGACGTTTTATGCGTTTTCCACCGAGAACTGGAAGCGTCCCGCCGAGGAAATCCGCGGTATAATGTCGCTTTTGCGGCAATATATTAAGGACATCAAGAGCTTTTCGGACGAGAATATCCGTATAATCATTCTGGGGGATATTTCCGCGTTTGACGAGGATATTCGCGCGGAGCTCGAAAACATTATGAAAACCTCCGAAAAGAACACGGGTTTTATCGTTGGAATTGCTTTAAATTACGGCGGCAGGGCGGAGATTGCTCTTGCCGCGAGGAAAATAGCCGAAAAGTGTGTTTCGGGGGAGATTTCCGCCGACAATGTTACGGAAGAGCTGGTGGAAAGCTTTCTCTACACAAGGGAAATGCCGCCGCTGGATCTCGTGATAAGACCAAGCGGCGAACAGCGGCTGTCGAATTTTATGATTTGGCAGGCGGCGTATTCCGAGTTTGTTTTTATGGATACGCTCTGGCCCGATTTTACAAAGAAGGACCTCGAACGCGCAATAAGAGAGTTTCAGGCAAGAGACCGCAGGTTCGGCGGGGTTTAGCGTTCGGCGGAAAGGCAATGTTATGCTGAAAAGAATTGTATCGGCGTTTATCGGAATAATTATCGGCGTTGCGGTACTTATTTTCGATAATAAGATCCTGTATACCGCGGTGCTTACCGTAATAGGCACAATCGGGGTGTGGGAGCTTATTCATGCTGTAAAATGCGATAAACACAAGGGGTTGTGCTGGTTTTGCGTTGTGTTTTCCGCTGTTGTGCCGACGCTTTTGAATTTGTCATCCGAGTTCAGGTTTAAAAAGAGCATTATAGTTTTCGCATTTCTTGCGTTTGTGTTTGTGCTGCTTCTGATAATGCTTTTCGACCACAAGAGAATACGGCTTGAAAACATCGCGATGTGCGGAAGCGCGGCAACGGTTATTCCCGCGTCGCTTAGCTGTATACTTTACGTTAGGTATATGCCGTGGTACGTTGAGGGCGGGTATCTGCCGGGCGTGTTTATGATAGTGTATCTGCTGTTTTGCGCGTGGTTCGGCGATTCGGGAGCTTATTTCGTGGGAACCTTCCTCGGAAAACACAAGCTTTGCCCCGAGATAAGCCCGAAAAAGACGGTGGAGGGCTTTATCGGCGGTATTTTTACGGTAGGAATTGTTGTGGCAATACAGTGCCTGGTATACAATCTGATACTTCCGAGCGAGATGAAGATGAACTACGCGGTGATAATTCCCGTGGGAATGTGCGCGTCGGTTGCGGGAGTGCTTGGAGACCTTACGGCGTCGGTGATAAAGCGGCAGTACGACGTTAAGGATTTCGGCAATCTTATGCCTGGGCACGGCGGCGTTCTCGACAGGTTCGACAGCGTTTTGTTCGTTGCGCCGTTTATGTTTGTGGTGTTCAGCTTTTTGTCTCCGATAATGCAATAACAGAAATCCCCATTCGTCCCTGAATGGGTGATTTTGTTAAAGGACATAATAATCATGGGGAAAGTGCGATAATGGACAGTATTGTTTTGCTGGGAGCTACGGGCTCTATCGGCACGCAGACATTGGACGTCTGCCGTGCGCATAATATTAAGGTAAAAGCGTTGTCCGCGGGGAAAAACACCGCTCTTCTGGAGCGGCAGGCGAGGGAATTTATGCCCGAATTCGCGGCAGTGGCGGACGAGGGAGCGTATAAGGACTTGAAAACGCGCCTGGCTGACACGGATATAAAAATTCTCGCGGGGGAAGAAAGCATAAGAGAGCTTGCCGCTTTGAAGTGCGGCAGAGTGGTGAATTCAATTGTCGGAATGGCGGGGCTTTTGCCGACGCTCTCGGCGATTGAGGCGGGGAATGACGTTGCTCTCGCAAATAAGGAGACCCTTGTCACGGGCGGGAAGATAGTGACCGATCTGGCGAAATCAAAAAACGTGAAAATTTTACCCGTTGACAGCGAGCATTCCGCTATTTTTCAGTGCCTTATGGGGGCTTGCGGGAACGGGATTTACAAGATAATTCTTACGGCGTCGGGAGGACCGTTTTTCGGGAAAAAGCGCGATGAACTCGCAGATGTTACAAAAGAGCAGGCTTTGTGCCACCCGAACTGGAGCATGGGCGCGAAAATCACGATTGACAGCGCGACGCTTATGAATAAAGGTCTGGAGCTTATCGAGGCGGTGTGGCTGTTCGGGGTGGAGCCGCGGCAGGTGGAGATTGTGGTTCAGCGGCAGAGCGTTATTCATTCGGCGGTCGAGTTTCGGGACGGTGCGATTATCGCGCAGCTTGGAAGCGCGGATATGCGGCTTCCCATACAGCTTGCGCTTACATACCCCGAAAGGCTTCCTTGCCCCGCAAAGCGGCTTTCCTTGTTTGATGTCGGGGAGCTTACGTTTGCGCGCGCGGACGAGGACACCTTCGTGTGTCTGGCGGCGGCAAAGAGGGCTGCCGAGCTTTCGGGAAACGCTCCCTGCATAGTAAACTGTGCGAACGAAGCGGCTGTAGAGCTGTTTTTGCAGGATAAAATTCGCTTTCTCGACATCGGCGAGGCGGTCGTGTCGGCGTTGTCTGCGGTGCATTTTGTTAAAGAACCGTCGCTTTCGGAGCTTCTCGATACCAAAGCCGAAGCGGAGCGGTATGTTTTGGAAAGGTTCGGATAATTAGGAGGAAATATGCCGATAGTTATAGCAATTCTGGTGTTTTGCGCGATAATACTTATTCACGAGTTCGGGCATTTTTTTGCGGCGAAGGCGTGCGGTATATACGTGCGTGAATTCGCGCTGGGAATGGGACCTGTTGTCTTCAGGAAAAAGGGCAAGGAGACGGAATATGTTATCCGCGCGCTTCCGATAGGCGGCTCCTGCTCGTTTGAGGGCGAGGACGGCGGCTATGAGGACGAAGCAGAGCGCAATCCCCGCGCGTTTAATTCAAAGCCCGTCTGGCAGAGAATGCTGGTAATTCTCGCGGGACCTGTTATGAATTTGGTTCTGGGGTATATAGTCGTTGTAATTTCGCTTATCACATCTCCCGCAATCGCTTCAAAAACAATCGCCGAATTTCAGACGCAGAGCGTTTCAAGCGCGTATCTTAGGGTAAACGATGAGATTTTAAGCGTTGACGGACTGCCGATATTCTCGGTATCTGACGTGATTTACAAGCTTCAGAGCAGCGACAGAAAGAACGCAGATGGAAATCTTGTGTATGACATAACCGTCCGCAGAAACGGCGAAAAAATCACCCTCAAGGACGTTGAGTTTATGACTATCCCGAACGAGGACGGCTCAAACGGCGTTTACTTCGATTTCGTGGTGTACAGGGTTGAGAAGAATTTCCCGAATATCATTAAAGAGGGCTTTCTTGAGAGCTGTTCCACCGCGCGGCTGATAATTATGACGCTTGTGGACCTCATTCGCGGAAAATACGGTTTAAACGACCTTTCGGGTCCTATCGGCGTGGGAACGGTTATAACGGAGGCTGTCAAAGAATACACCTTCGCGGATTTTATGAACGTTGTATCGCTTATCACGATAAATCTCGGGGTGTTCAATCTGCTTCCTATTCCCGCTCTGGACGGGGCAAGGTTCTTGTTTTTGGTGGTTGAGCTTATCCGCAGAAAGCCCGCAAAGCCCGAGGTGGAGGGCATGGTGCATTTTGTAGGGTTCGCGCTGCTTATGCTGCTTATGGTTGTGGTGACGTTCAACGACATTGTAAAGCTTGTTACGGGAGGATTTAAGTGAAAACTGTAAAGGTCGGAAATATCACGCTCGGAGACGGAAAGGTCTATATACAGTCGATGCTGAACGTTCCCGCGGACAATGTTGAAAAAAGCATAGAGCAGGCAAAGGCTCTTGAAAAAGCGGGCTGCGAGATAATCCGCGCGGCAGTGCCGAAAATCGAGAACGCGGGGCTTATTTCTGCACTTAAATCCGCGGTAGATGTGCCGATTGTCGCGGATATTCATTTTGATTACAAAATAGCCTTGGCGTGCGTGGAAGCGGGAGCTGACAAAATTCGCATAAATCCGGGGAACATCGGCGGCGCGGACAAGGTTAAAGCCGTCGCGGACGCTTGCAGAAAACGCGGCGTTCCGATAAGGGTCGGCGTAAATTCCGGTTCTCTTGAAAAGGAGCTGCTTGAAAAATACGGTTCTCCCACTC
Source organism: uncultured Clostridia bacterium (assembly GCA_947630655.1). Lineage (GTDB taxonomy): Bacteria > Bacillota > Clostridia > Oscillospirales > Ruminococcaceae > CAG-115. Next base: position 7,808 of record CANRIQ010000053.1, read on the forward strand.
CGCAGGCTCTCACGGAAAGCGCGCTTAAGGGCGTAAAACAGCTTGAGGACTGCGATTTTGACGATATTGTCATAAGCATTAAATCCTCCGATGTGAGGCTTATGACAGCGGCATACAGGCTGCTTGCAAAGCAGACCGAATATCCGCTTCATGTGGGCGTTACCGAAGCGGGAACGGAGCGTATGGGCATAATTAAGTCGGCGGTAGGAATAGGCGCGCTGTTGTGCGACGGAATAGGGGATACTATCCGCGTTTCCCTTACGGCTGACCCCGTAAAGGAGGTTTACGCCGCGCGGGATATTCTTGCCGCCTGCGGAATGGGGCGCGGCGCGGAAATTATCTCCTGTCCTACCTGCGGGAGAACCAAAATTGACCTTATTTCGCTTGCAAATAGGGTTGAGGAAATGACAAGGAACGTTAGATTTCCGATAAAAATAGCTGTTATGGGCTGCGTTGTAAACGGTCCGGGAGAGGCGAGAGAGGCGGATCTCGGTATCGCGGGCGGCGACGGCGAGGGACTTATTTTCAAGAAGGGTAAGATATTGAAAAAAGTCCCCGAAAATATGATACTTACAGAGCTTAAACGGGAAATTGATAATTTCGGAAAGGAAAACCAAAAATGACGGCAAAACTAAGCGATCTGATAGATAATATTGATATTCCGCAAAATATATCCGAGGGAAAGGTAGATAAAATCGTTCGTTATCAGGCGAAAAATTCGCTCGGAATAAACCTTATTCTGGACGAGACCGTCCCGATGTCGGAGCTTTTAGCGGCGGGGGACAAATTAGCCGAATATCTGGGCTGTTCGGACGTTACGCTTTATCCGAAATATCACATAAGCCTTTTTTCAAGCGATTACATTTATGATATAATCGAGCTTATCAAACGAAAATTCGCCACGGTAAACGGTTATTTCGACGGCGCGGATATTACCTGCGACGATAATGTCTGCGAGATAACTTTGAAATCGGGCGGACAGCAAATCCTTTCGGGGCTTGATATGGACAAGAAGATAGCGGGCTATGTCAAGGGCTTTTTCGATAAGGCATTGACGGTGGTTTTTTCGTCTGAAAACGAATTGAACCTCGAGGAATACATAAACCGCGAGGAAAATGTTCCCAAAGTCACAATTGTTGAGGAAAAGCCTAAGCCCGCGCCCTACGAGGGGAAAACGCCATACAAAAAGGGCGCGAGACGCTCGGAAAGCTCGAAATTTCTGAAAGAGCCGAAGGAAATTGAGCTTAAATTTGAAAGCGAGCATTTTTCAAATAAGGCAATGCTGTTTTTCGGGAACGGCGATTTTGAAAAGCCGCTGCCGATGTCCGAGCCTTTTTCCGACCAGGACGAGGCAACCGTCTGGGGAAAGGTTTTCAAGACGGACGACAAAACCTCCCGCGACGGGAAAACCTTTATTTTTACGGCGTATTTTTCGGACAAGACCTCCGCGCAGGTGCTGAAAATAATCACTCCGTCCGAGAACGCCGACGCCGTAAAAGCGTCTGTGTCCAACGGGAAGGCAATTATCGTTTCGGGAAAATTTGAGTTTGACAACTACTCGAAAATGCTTAATATTCGCCCGAAGTCAATGGCGGCGATAGAAACGGTCTCCCGCAAGGATAAAGCCGAGCAAAAGCGCGTGGAGCTTCATATGCATACGAATATGTCGGATATGGACGCGGTAACTCCCCCCGCAGAGCTTGTAAATCAGGCGTTCAAATGGGGTCACAGGGCGGTCGCAATAACCGACCACGGAAACGTGCAGGCTTATCCCGAGGCTATGAATACCGTTGAAAAAATCCGCAAAAACGGCGGTGAAATGAAGCTTATCTACGGCGTTGAAGCGTATTTTGTAAACGACACCGGCACGCTTGTAAGCGGCTGCTGCGATTTTCCGCTTTCGGGCGATATTATCGTTTTTGACCTTGAAACCACGGGGCTTTCCTCCGCAAAGGACAGAATAACCGAAATCGGCGCGGTTAAGCTTCGGAATATGGAGGTTGTCGAGGAATTTCAGACCTTTGTAAATCCCGAATGTCATATTCCGCAGGAAATAACCAACATCACGGGCATTACCGACGAAATGGTAAAGGACGCGCCGCTTGAAAAGGAAGCTGTCGAAAAATTTGCAGAATTTGCGGGAAAGGGCGTTCTTGTCGCGCATAACGCGGATTTTGACACATCGTTTATAAGAACTGTCTGCGAACGCTGCGGGATTGAGTACAATTTCGGCTATCTTGACACTCTCGCGCTTTGCAGAGCTGCTTTGCCGCACCTTAAAAATCACAAGCTTGATACCGTCGCGAAGGAGTACAAGCTTGGGAATTTCAATCATCACCGCGCCATAGACGACGCAAAAATGCTGTCGATGATTTTTAAAAGGCTGGTTTCGGACACTCAAAAGCTCGGCAGGCTGGAAAAACTCGGGGATTTTAATTCCCGGCTCGGAAGCATTGATTTTAAGAGCCTTCCGAGCTATCATATGATAATTCTCGTAAAGAACAAAATCGGGCTTAAAAACCTTTACAAGCTGGTTTCTCTTTCAAACCTTGAATATTTTTACAAAAAGCCCCGTATTCCGTTTTCGGAGCTTCAAAAGTACCGCGAGGGGCTTATCATAGGGTCTGCCTGCGAGGCGGGAGAGCTTTTCCGCGCGGTGCTTCATAACCGTCCCGAGGAGGAAATCGAACAAATTGCCGAAAAATACGATTATCTTGAAATTCAGCCTATAGCGAACAACGAATTTCTTATCCGCGAGGGGTTAGTCCCCGATAAAGAGGGGCTTCGTATGCTGAACAGGCGTATTGTCGCGCTGGCGGACAAGCTCGGGAAAAAATGCGTTGCGACCTGCGACGTGCATTTTAAGGATCTTGAAGACGGAATTTTCCGCAAAATACTTCAGGCTGGGCAGGGCTACAAGGACGCGGATAATCAGGCACCGCTGTATTTCCGCACGACAGATGAAATGCTTGAGGAATTTGAATACCTCGGCAAGGAAAAGGCGTTTGAGATAGTGGTTACGAACACAAACGCAATTGCCGATATGATTGACGACGACGTCCGCGCTATCCCGAAGGGAACTTACCCGCCGTCGCTTCCCGGAGCGGAGGAGGAGCTTCAAAAGCTCTGCTGGGACAGAGCGCACGCGTGGTACGGCGACGACCTGCCCGAAATTGTTGAAACACGCCTCAAAAAGGAGCTTGACTCCATTATAAAATACGGTTACGCCGTGCTTTATATGATAGCGCAGAAGCTGGTGAAATTCTCCGAGGACAACGGCTATCTGGTGGGTTCAAGAGGTTCTGTGGGATCGTCGTTTGTGGCTATAATGTCGGGCATTTCCGAGGTAAATCCGTTAGCTCCGCATTACCGTTGTCCGAAATGCCGTCATAACGAGTTTATTACGGACGGCTCGGTAGGCTCGGGATTTGACCTCCCGCAGAAAAATTGCCCCGTGTGCGGAACGGATATGATCCGCGACGGTCATGATATTCCGTTTGAGACGTTTTTGGGGTTCGAGGGCGACAAGGAGCCCGATATCGACCTTAATTT
>CANRIQ010000054.1 GCA_947630655.1 uncultured Clostridia bacterium
TTGCCCATTTTAGTAAGCGGCTGATACTGATGATATGCGCCGCCGTCCTCAAGCATTGTCGCCGCAAGGTCGATTAAGCGTTCTCTTGCTCTTTCGGGAATTTGATGAACAAATCCGAGCAAATCTTGGTTGGAATCGCGGAAGCCCATTCCGCGCCCGATACCGCTCTCGAAATAAGACGCCGAGCGCGACATATTGAACGTTACCATGCACTGATACTGGTTCCAGATGTTGACCATACGATTGACCTTCTCGTCGGGAGAATTCACCCTGTACTGCGTCAGCAGCTTATCCCAGTAATTCTTAAGGCTCTCGAACAGCTTATCCGCCTTTTCGGAGGTGTTGCACTGATCTATCATAGCCAGAGCCTTTTTCTTGTTGATGACGTTGCAAAGCGGCTTTGCGTTTCCAACTCCGTCGGTGGTGTAGGAAGCGATTATGCCGTCGTAATTGCCCGAAGTATCAAATTTCTCGTCCGCGGGCATTTCAACATACCCTAAGCAGAACACCAGCTCGCGGCTTTCTCCCGCCGCCAGCTCAAGCTCGATATAGTGAGAAGCAATCGGGCTCCAGCCTTCTGCAACGGAGTTTTTCGGCTTGCCCTCAAAAACAGCGTCGGGGTGTTCAAACCCGTTGTACAATCCCAAAAAGCTCTCACGGTCGGTATCAAAGCCCTGTATCGGCGCATTTACGGTGTAGAACGCAAAGTGATCGCGGCGTTCTTTATACTCCGTCTTGTGGTAGATAGTCGAGCCTACGATTTCAACCTCGCCTGTGTTGTAGTTTCTCTGGAAATTTGTGGAATCGTCGTTTGCGTCCCACAAGCACCATTCGAGGAACGAGAAGAGCTTAAGGCTCTTTTTGGAGCCGCTTTCGTTGGTGATGGTGACCTTTTGAATTTCGCCGTTGAAGTCCTGCGGCACGAAAAACTTCACGGAAGCCTTCACGCCGTTTTTCTTACCCGTAATTGCCGTATAACCCAGACCGTGACGGCACTCGTACTCGTCAAGCTCGGTTTTTACGGGGCTCCAGCCCGGGTTCCAGACGGTATCTCCGTCCTTCAAGTAGAAGTATCTTCCTCCCATATCCACGGGAACGTTGTTGTAGCGGTAGCGCGTAATTCTGCGAAGGCGTGCGTCTTTATAGAAGCTGTAGCCTCCTGCCGTATTCGAGATAAGCGAAAAGAACCCCTGTGTTCCGAGGTAGTTTATCCACGGATAGGGGGTGCGGGGAGAGGTGATGACATACTCGCGGGCGTTGTCGTCAAAATAGCCGAATTTCATAAGAAATACCGTCCTTCCATTTCCTTTTTTTCGGGCAAATTACACCCTTATAAAAAGTATACAACAAATCCGCAAAAATTACAAGGCTGAAAACCGTTACATAAAAAATATATTTGCAACAAATTTTAAACGCAATTTATGGCTATTTTGACGAAAAACAAAAAATCGGGCAAAACTTGCCCTATTTAAGGCTGTTATGTGCTATAATTAACATATGTACGATCTGTACGGACAAAACCGTTTTTTTGAGGTGAAAATTATGGGAATTGAGATCAACAAGGAAAACATCGGCGAGCTTATCGCAAGGGCGTTTGAAAACCATGAGATAAAGGTCTACTATCAGCCCAAATTCAACGCCGTGAACGGCAAAATACAAGGCGCGGAGGCTCTGGCGCGCTGGCAGATGTCCGACGGGGTGATGATATCGCCCGGAATGTTCATTCCGCTTTTGGAGGAGCTGGGGCTTATAATCGACCTTGACTGGTATATGTTCCGCGAAACCTGCCGTTTTATCGCCGAAGAGCTTAAGGCTGGCAGAAAAATGGTTCCCGTTTCGACAAACTTCTCGCGTTTTCACGCGCGCGAGCCCAAGTTTGCCGAGCGGCTTTGCGCGGTAACCGACGAATTTAACGTTCCGAGAAAATATCTCGAGGTGGAAATAACAGAGTCCGCGCTGGCGTTCGAGGGCGTGGATATAATCGACTTTGTTCGTTCGATAAAGGACGCGGGATTTGATATTTCGATAGACGATTTCGGAAGCGGGCTGTCGTCGCTGAACTTTGTGAAGGATGTTCCCGCGTCGGTTATAAAAATCGACAAATCCCTGCTTTCAAACAACTGCGAGAGCGAAAAGGAGCGCATTGTTTTAGAGGCGATTTTCGAGTTTGCGCACAGACTTAATATGATAACCGTCGCGGAGGGCGTTGAAACCAAAGAACAACTGGGCTTCCTCAGAACCTGCGGGTGCGAGCTGATACAGGGATTTTTGTTTGCGAAGCCGATGCCGGAGGATGACTTCAGAAGGGCTCTTATGGAAAAGGCAGACGTCCGCGAAACGGAGGATATTCTGCTTACGCAGTCGCCCGCCACGGCGACGCAGCTTCTGCTTAACGCGGTGTTTAGGGCGTTTCCGCTGGTGATTATGAGCAATCTCACCCGCAACAGCTTTTACATGATGGCGTATGACAACTTTTCAACAACCTCCTGCCCGTCAACAGGCGTTTACACCGAGCTTATCGTTCACGGCGCGTCTACCATGCACCCCGAGGATCAGAAGCTGTTTTCGGATACCTTTGAAATAAACGACCAGATTGCCGCTTATGAAAAGGGCGAGCGTACCCGCCGCGTTGTCACGCGGCAGCTCGGCGACGACGGGATTTACCGCCGCGTTGAAACCACGAATTACTATATGAAAAACCCCAACAGCGAGGATATTCTTGCGATAACCTTAAGTCATGCTTTAGAATAATAGAGGTTAGATGTAAGATGTAAGATGTAAGAAATAGGAGCGCATTTTCCGCCTGCGGCGAAAAATGCGGAATAAAGATAGTAACGGGAGAATATATGTTTGAACTTCTTTGCACCGAGAACCGCGCCAGACGCGGGATATTCCACACCCCGCACGGGGATATACAAACGCCGTTTTTTATGAACGTCGCGACCGCCGCGGCGATAAAGGGTGCGGTTTCGACAATGGATCTTCGGAAGCTTAAAACCCGCGTCGCGCTTTGCAACACCTATCATCTGCACCTGCGCCCCGAGGAGGACGTTATCTTCAAAATGGGCGGTCTGCACAAATTTATGAACTGGGACAAGCCTATTCTCACCGACAGCGGCGGTTTTCAGGTATTTTCTTTGTCCGGGCTGCGTAAGATTAAAGAGGAGGGCGTGTACTTCGCCTCGCATATCGACGGAAAACGCCTGTTTATAGGTCCCGAGGAGAGTATGCAAATTCAGTCGAAGCTCGGCTCTACAATCGCAATGGCGTTTGATGAATGCGTCGAAAATCCCGCGCCGGAGGATTATGTAAGGCGTTCCGTCGATCGCACAACCCGCTGGCTTGAACGCTGCAAAGCCGAAATGGCAAGGCTTAACTCCCTGCCCGAAACGATAAACAGGCGGCAGATGCTTTTTGCGATAAATCAGGGCGGAACTTATGACAATATACGCGTTGAGCATATGAAAATTATCCGTGAAATGAACCTTGACGGCTATGCTGTCGGCGGACTTGCCGTGGGCGAGCCTACGGAGGTTATGTACCATATTCTCGATACGGTGCTGCCGTTTGCTCCCGAAAACAAGCCGCGTTATCTTATGGGCGTGGGGACTCCTTCGAATATAATCGAGGGGGTGTACCGCGGGGTGGATATGTTCGATTGCGTAATGCCCTCGCGAAACGCACGCCATGCGACAATTTTCACCTGGAAGGGCATTATGCACGCCACAAACGAATGCTACAAGACCGATCCGCGCCCGCTTGACGAGGAGTGCGATTGTCCCGCGTGCCGCAACTATTCGCGCGCGTATATCCGTCATCTTTTCAAGGCGGGGGAACAGCTTGGCGGACGGCTTGCCGTTATGCACAATCTGTATTTCTACAACACTCTTATGGACAGGATATGCGAGGCACTCGACAACGGCAGCTTCACGGAATTCCGCAACAAATATTCGCCGCTTCTGGCGTCAAAGGCTGAGGACTGACCTGCGGTGCGGCGGGAATTTGCGCTAAGGGCTGACGCTCTCTTTATCGGTGGATTTTCGGCAGCTTATGCCGAAAGCTGATAACAAAACCCGTGATTATGCGGGAATTATAGCAACCCTGCGGCAAGGGCTGACGAATATTAACCCTACGCTCCTGCCGGCGTTTTTTCGGCAACCTGTTTTAAGGGCTGACATGCGGAAAAATTCCGCCGGGAAATTCCGCGCTCCAACGGGGGAATTTGTTCCCCGAGCCGATGGCTGACGAGCGGAAACACGCTGAAACAGCGGCAGGGGAGAACGCGCCGAGGATTGAGGATTGAGCGCAGTTTGCGAAAGCATGGCAGCTTTTGTTAAGGGCTGACATGCGGAAAAATTCCGCCGGGAAATTCCGCGCTCCAATGGGGGAATTTGTCCCCCGAGCCGAGGGCTGACGAGCGGAAACACGCTGAAACGGGTGCGGGAGCTTGCGGCAAGGGCTGACGAATGTGCGGAGCTTTTGGAAAATTATTACAACTAACTAAAACAGAGGTGAAATTATGTCCCTCGCGGAGCTGTTTTTCATCGCCGTCGGGCTTTCGGCGGACGCGTTTGCCGTCGCGCTTGCCGACGGTTTTTCTCTCGCAAAAAAGCGGAGAGCCGTGATAATCGCGCTGTTTTTCGGCGGTTTTCAGGCTTTGATGCCTATTCTGGGATTTCTGCTCGGCGCGGGATTTGCGGGGCTGATAAGCGCGTTCGACCACGTTATCGCGCTTGCCGCGCTGGGCTTTATCGGCGGGAAAATGATAGTTGAAAGCGTCGGGGAGCTGCGCTCGGGGCAGACCGAAACGCCTCCCGAAAAGGCTCTGAAGCTTCGCGATTTGCTGGTTCAGGCACTGGCAACCTCGGTGGACGCGTTTATGGTTGGAGTAAGCTTTGCGGCAATCGGCGTGCAAATTGCACCGGCGGCGGCATTTATCGGCGCGGTGACGTTCGCACTGTCGCTTTGCGGAGCGTTGGGCGGGCGAAAGCTGGGGCTTCGGCTCGGCGTGCGCGCGGAGCTTATCGGTGGGATAATTCTCGTCATTATCGGCGCGAAAACGTTCCTCGAGCATATTTTTACGGGTGTGTAAATTTTCCGCGTTGAGCAGCCTTGCGCCCGCTCGGGAATTTTCCGCGATGAATAACTGAATTTGCAATATTCCCCGTGCTGTATTTTAATGCTTAAACGGGGCAAACCTGCGAACCCCTCGCGTAGATTTTCGGCACTGAATGACCGAATTTGCAATGTTCCCCGTGCTGTATTTTAATGCTTAAACGGGGCAAACCTGCGAACTCTGCGCGGAGATTTTTCGGCACTGAATGACCGAATTTGCAATGTTCCCCGTGCTGTATTTTTTATGCTTAAATGGTGCAAACCTGCAAACCCCTCGCGGATATTTTCGGCGTTGAATGACTGAATTTGCAATGTTCCCTACTCTGAATTTTCAACACCTAAGTAGGGCAAATTTGCGAACCCCTCGAGGAGATTTTCGGCATTGAATGACCGAATTTGTAATATTTTCCGTGCTGTATTTTTAACGCTTAAACGGGGCGAACCTGCGAACCCCGCGCGGAGATTTCCCATGTTAAGCATCTTTGCGCCTTCACGGAATAAACCCCTGAGAAAACGAACGATAACGGAGTGTAAAATGACCGAATTTGCTATATTTGACGCGGACGGCGTGCTGATTGATTCCTCGCCGATGTGGGAAAGCCTTCCCGAACGGTATCTGCGTTCGATAGGGAAACTGCCCGAAAACGGGCTCTCAAAAACGCTTAACGAGATGACCGTTTTGCAGAGCGCGGAATTTTTGCGGGAGCGTTATAAAATCCCGAAAACTCCCGATGAAATCGCGCGGGAAATAACCGCTTTGACCGAGAAATTCTACCTTGAGGAGGCGACGCTTAAAGAGGGCGTGCGGGAGCTTCTCGAAACGCTTTACGAGCGGAAAATCCCCGCTGCCGTCGCGACCGCGGGGAACGCGCACCTTACCAAATCCGCGCTGGAGCGGCTGGGGGTGTGGAAATGCTTTTCGGGAGCAGCGGAATGCGCGGTTTTTGGCGCGAAAACAAAGCCCGACGTGTATTTTGCCGCGGCGAAGCTGATAAACGCCGTCCCCGAAAAAACCGTGGTTTTCGAGGACTCGCTTTTCGCTGTTGAGACCGCGAAACGGGCGGGTTTTCTGACCGCCGCGGTGCGGGATATTTCCGAGCCCCAACAGGACAAGCTTAAAAAAACTGCCGATTTTTATGTGTCCTCCGCGGAGGATTTTTTGAACGTGCTGAACAGCATTTTTTAAACGCCCCCGAGGGTGGTTGACAAATCCGAATAAATGTATTATAATATGCTGTTGGAGGCTGATTTTTTGAAAAACAACAACATATTTAAACGCGCGCTGGCTCTCGCCGTGCCGATGATGATACAAAACGGCATAACAAACGCTGTGGGACTTGTCGACAACATAATGGTGGGAAGTCTCGGCACGGAGGCGTTTACGGCGGTGTCTATCGCGGGACAGCTTATTTTTGTGTTCAATCTGGCAATTTTCGGCGGATTGTCGGGACCGGGGATCTACGGCGCGCAATACTACGGGCAGAAAAATCTCGAGGGCTTTCGCAATACCGTGCGGATTAAGCATATTATAGGCATAATTTTGCTTATCGCGGGGATTTGCGCGTTCGCTTTTGCGGGAGATTTTTTAATAGAGCTTTATCTCAAAGGCGAAAGCGACAGCATCGACCCCGTTCTTACAAAGGGCTACGCGCGCGGGTATCTGAACATAATGCTCTGGGGGCTGCCGCCGTTCGTGATAACGCAGATTTACGCGGGCAGCCTGCGGGAAACGGGTTCTTCGGTAAAGCCGATGATAGCGGGAGTAACATCCGTTTTTGTCGACATAATCGGGAATTATATCTTAATCTACGGAAAATTCGGCGCGCCGAGACTGGGAGTAAACGGCGCGGCGATAGCGACCGTTGCGGCGCGTTTCGTCGAGGCGGCGATAGTTATTATCTGGGCGTTTGCAGCGCGGAAAAAGCACGAATTCCTTATCGGGCTGTACAAAACGCTCAAAGTTCCCAAAAGTACCGCACTTATGATAATCAAAAAAAGCCTTCCGATTTTCTTCAACGAGTTTTTATGGGCGGGCGGCATTGCGGTATTGACGCAATGCTATTCCATAAGAGAGCTTGACGTCGTGGCGGGACTGAATATCTCAAACGCCCTGTGCAACCTCTTAAACGTCGTGTTTATCGCCCTCGGAAACGCCGTCGGCATACTTATCGGGCAGACGCTCGGTGCGTCGCGCTACGAGGAGGCAAAAAACGAGGCTTTTCGGCTTATGTGGTTTACGGGCGGAGTTTCGGCGGTTCTGACGATAATTCTCGTGCTTATTTCGGGAGCTTTCCCGAATTTCTACGACACCTCCGAGGTTGTAAAATCCTACGCTTCGCATTTTATTGTGATAACGGCGGTGTTTTTCCCGCTTCAGGGATTTTTGAACGCGCTGTACTTCACTCTGCGAAGCGGCGGCAAAACAATGGTGACCTTCCTGTTCGACAGCGTTTTTACCTGGGTGGTTTGCGTTCCGACGGCGTTTTTGCTCTGCAATTTCACAAAAATGCCGATTTTGGGAGTTTACGCGGTTGTCCAGTCGCTTGATTTTATAAAGGTGACGGTGGGGTATATTCTTATTAAAAAAGGCGTCTGGATTTCAAACATTGTCGAAAAGGCGTAAAAACAAGCCCGAAGCGTGCGCGGCGCGGCGGGCTTTCGCTTTTTGGGGAAAAAATATTAAAAAAGTTAAAAACCCCCTTTACAAATCGATTTTTTTGTGTTATAATAATTTGTGTGCGCATAACGCGCATTACAGGCTACCGTTTTCACGGGCAGCGGAATTCGCTCCTTTGGAGAAGCACCGTATCCCTGCGCTGTGATTGCGGAGAAATTTTTTAAAGAGGTGTTATTATGTTAAGGAAAGAAGAAAAAACGGCAGTTATCGAGGCAAACCGCCTCCACGAGAACGACACGGGTTCGCCCGAGGTGCAGATCGCTATTCTCACGAAGAGAATTAACGAGCTTACCGAGCACACCAAGACCCACAAGAAGGATTATCATTCCACCCGCGGACTTCTCAAAATGGTAGGTCACAGAAGAAATCTTCTCAACTACCTTCAGAAGAAGGATATCGAGCGTTACCGCGCGATTGTCGCAAAGCTCGGGCTCAGAAAGTAAGAGGACGGTACGCAGGAGCGGTATGCCCGCTTTTGCGTATTTCCAAAATTGGCTTTGCCATGGAAGGATAGTATAATGTTTGAGAATTACAGAGTATTCAAGACTATGTTCGCGGGCAGGGAGCTTACTGTTGAGACGGGAAAGGTCTGCGGACTGGCAAACGGTTCTTGCTGGGTAAGATACGGCGAGACCGTGGTTATGGTAAACGTTACCGCGTCGCCCAAGCCCCGCGAGGGCGTGGATTTCTTCCCGCTTGCGGTGGATTATGAGGAAAAGCTCTATTCCGTGGGGAAAATTCCGGGCGGATTTTTAAAGCGCGAGGGCAGACCTTCCGAGAAGGCTATTCTCACGTCGCGCGTGGTCGACAGACCCATGCGCCCGCTGTTCCCGAAGGACATGAGAAACGATGTGGCTATCACGATGACGGTGCTGGCGGTTGATCCCGACTGTTCTCCCGAAATTCTCGGAATGATAGGCGCGTCTATCGCGGTGTCGATTTCCGATGTTCCGTGGAACGGTCCTATCGGCGGCATTTCCGTGGGACTTGTGGACGGTGAAATCGTTCTTATGCCGAACCAGGAGCAGAGGGCGAAAACCGATCTTACGCTTACGGTGGCGTCCTCCGAGAAAAAGGTTGTTATGATCGAGGCGGGGGCGAACGAGGTTTCCGACGAGGTTATGTTTGACGCTATTATGGCGGGTCATAACGAGATTGTAAAGAGCCTTATCCCGTTTATCAAGGATATTCAGGCGCAGATAGGAAAGCCGAAGTTCTCGTTTGAGAGCATGGAGGTCGACCACGATATGTACGAGGCGATTTCCGAGTTTGCTATCGAGAAGGTCCGCTTCGCTATGGACACCGACGATAAAAACGTCCGCGAGGAGCGGCTTCAGCCCGTTTACGCGGAGGTTCACGAGAAGTTTGACGAGCAGTATCCCGAGCAAATTGCGATGATTGACGAGTGCATGTACAAATTGCAGAAATTTGTTGTGCGCCGCTGGCTGCTGGACGACGGAAAGCGCGTTGACGGGCGCGGTCTTGATGAAATGAGACCGCTGGCGTCCGAGGTTGGCGTGCTGCCGAGAGTTCACGGGTCGGGAATTTTCACGCGCGGTCAGACGCAGGTTATGACGATATGCACGCTGGGTCCTGTGTCGGATTCGCAGAAGCTTGACGGGCTTGACGAGGAAGAGGGCAAGCGTTATATGCACCACTACAACTTCCCGTCCTATTCCGTCGGCGAAACAAAGGCAAGCCGCGGTCCCGGAAGACGCGAGATAGGTCACGGCGCGCTTGCGGAAAGGGCGTTGCTGCCGGTTATTCCGTCGGTGGAGGAGTTCCCGTATGCAATAAGACTGGTGTCGGAGGTTCTTTCGTCCAACGGTTCAACCTCGCAGGGGTCTGTATGCGGCTCTACACTCGCGCTTATGGACGCGGGCGTTCCGATAAAGAAGCCCGTTGCGGGTATTTCCTGCGGTCTTATCACCGAGGGCGAACGCTGGATGACAATGGTTGATATTCAGGGCGTTGAGGACTTCTTCGGCGATATGGATTTCAAGGTTGCGGGTACTCACGAGGGCATTACCGCAATTCAGATGGATCTTAAAATCGACGGACTCACTCCCGAGATTATCAAGAGCGCGTTTGAGAAAACGCACAAGGCGCGCGATTATATCCTTGACGAGGTAATTCTGAAGGCTATTCCCGAGCCCCGCAAGGAGGTCGGAAAATACGCTCCGAAGATGCTTTCGACAAAGGTTCCCGTGGACAAAATCAGCGATGTTATCGGCAAGGGCGGAAAAATTATCCAGAAGCTCTGCGCGGATTTCGACTGCAAGATCGATATCGACGACGACGGAAATGTGTTCATCTGCGGACTGGATATGGAGAAGGCAAAGGCGTGCGTTCAGGTTATCTCCACTATCGTAAATCCGCCCGAAATCGGAGCGATTTACAAGGGCAAGGTTGTCCGTATTATGAACTTCGGCGCGTTTGTTGAAATTGCTCCCGGCAAGGACGGAATGGTTCACATTTCAAAGCTTGAAAATCACCGCGTTGAAAAAGTCGAGGACGTTGTGTCAATAGGCGACGAGATAATCGTAAAGGTTATGGAGATAGATTCCCAGGGGCGGATAAATCTTTCGAGAAAAGACGCTCTGGCGGATATAGAGGCTAAGAAAAAGGCTCAGCAGGGAAACAATTAAGGTTTTTTGGCGAGTCCGTGTTTGGCGAATACCGCACCGTAAAGGTTTCGGACTTTTGCGGTGCGTTTTGTTTTACGGTGAAAGATGTTTGAGGAATATGTAAGTCACGGCGGGAGAAGGCTTAGGTGCGGGTATACGACGGGGTCGTGCGCGGCGGCGGCTGCGGGCGCGGCGGCGGAAATGCTGCTTTGCGGCAGCATTGTCGGTGAATTTCAGCTTGTAACTCCGAACGGCAGGCTGCTTTCGCTTGAAATTCTCGACCCGAAAATCGGGGAGGATTTCGCGTCCTGCGCGGTGAGAAAGGACGGCGGCGACGACATTGACGCAACGGACGGAATTCTCGTATACGCCGAGGTGAAAAGGTTGCACGGGGGCGTAAAAATCACGGGCGGCGAGGGCGTCGGCAGGGTCACGCGGGCGGGACTTGACCGACCCGTAGGGGACTTTGCGATAAATTCCGTTCCGAGGAAAATGATTGAGGAGAGCGTGCTGAAAGCGGCGGAAAAGTCGGGCTATAACGGCGGCTTTTTGGTCAGGATTTCCGTACCGGACGGCGATGTTATCGCAAAAAAGACCTACAACCCGCGAATGGGCATTGAGGGCGGAATTTCAATAATCGGCACGACAGGCATTGTCGAGCCCATGAGCCGAGCGGCACTGGTTGACACAATCCGCGCGGAGGCGAAAATGCGGCGCGCAGAGGGAGCTTCGAGCATTGTGCTGACGCTCGGCAATTACGGGGAGAGCTTTATTTCGGAGAAATTCCCGTTTTTGGAAAATTGCTCGGTGAAATGCTCGAATTTTATCGGCGAGGCATTGGATATTGCCACGGAACTCGGGTTCTCGGGCGTGCTGATTATCGGGCATCT
>CANRIQ010000055.1 GCA_947630655.1 uncultured Clostridia bacterium
CGTCTTTGCAGTTAAGCCGCGCCGCTTGTTATTACAGCAAATCAATTCTATCCCGCAGTCTGTCATAATGTCAATATTGCTGAAACGGTTTTAATTCCCTTTAGCATACGAGCCGAAAATAAACGCGCTGCGTATCGTTGAAAAACAGGACATCGCCGCTTTGATATTTTCGATAACAGCTTTCCGGTCGTCTGTTGTGTTGTTAATTTCTGACATTTTCTTTCCCTTTCCGACCTGTAAACGTCATAAAAAACGCAGCAATGCCTATGAAAATGTTGACAAAGCTCCCCGAGACGAAAATTCCGCCCAGAACGGAAATAACCAGCAGCCCCGTCCTCAGTACCCACGCCGCCGCGCCGCGCCCGCACGCATACCACGAAAGCACTGACATTATCGGCGTAAACGCCGCAAAAACGCTCCAGTACCGTATGTAAGCCCTGCTGTAATACAAATCGGCAAGCTCCGCGAAAAGGTAATACGCGGGGATCATTCCCGCGCACAGCAAAAGCACATACGCCGCCGCCCGAAACGGGTTTTTCGTCAGCCTGCAAATAACCACTCCCAGAAATATCCAGAACGTTATCCCCGAGGTTATCATCGAAAGCGTTTCGGCGAGGAACGTTTTAACAAAGCTCGGCAGTCCGAGCATACCCCACCCGCGAAAATTTGCCGCGTCAACGTATTTTGAGAAAGCTCCCAGCCCCGCGCCGAGCGCCAGAAATCCCGCGCAGCATAGCAGAAATTTCCACACGGGAGTTTTCCTGCTGTCGGAACGAATATTGTGAAGAAAGCGTTTTAATTTAGTCATAGTTTAAAGCGATAAATTATACGTCCATATACTTATTTAAAAACTCAATAGACAGCGGTATCCAGCGTCTTACGTTCGGGAGATAGTAGCTTTCGTTCACGCCGCTTGCCTTATCGCAGCAGGAAAGCCCGTGCGGACCCTCGTCAAACAGGTGAAGCTCCACGGGAATTTTATTGGAAATGCACGCCTTCGCCATAACAAGCGAATTGTGCGCCGAGACAGAGCTGTCGTTTGCGGTGTGCCAGAGGAAAATAGGCGGCGTTTTCGGAGTAACGCGGTTTTCAAGCGACAATCTCGACAAATCCGAGCGCGAAGCCTCGTCCCCCAACAGCACCTTGAAGCTTCCCTCGTGAGGTGCTGTCACTCCGCTTATCACGGGATAACACAACACCGCCGCGTCGGGGCGAAGCTCCTCGGGTTCGCAGCCTATGGATTTTACCACCATGCTGTCGTTCCACATAGTCGCAAGACAGCCCGCGATATGCCCGCCCGCCGAGCACCCCAGCACCGCAATCTTCGCGGGATCGATATGAAACTCCTCCGCCCGCGCGCGGATTTTATAAAAAGTATACGCCGCGTCCATAAGAGCCGCGGGAAATCTCGCGTTGCAGGTATATGTAACCACAAAAGCCGCATAACCCGCCGCAAGATACTGCAACGCTATCGGCTCGCCCTCGCGCTCGGAGCAATGCTCGTACCCGCCGCCCGGGAAAATCACGACGCTCGGGCGGTTTTCGCAGTAGGACAGTCCCGCAATGCAGTCCGGCAGATACGCCTTTACGAAAGCCGTTTTTTCGGGATTTATAGAAAAAGTTTTTACAGTCATAACAAAAACCTCCAAAAATATACTGTTTTCATTATACCATTTTTTCCCGAATAAATCAAGAGGAAATAACAAAAAACGCCCGAAAACCTAAGCTTCGGACGCATTTTTATGTGTTACGGCATTTTAAGCCCGTATTTTGCGTAAAATTCTTCAATATCCCGTTCGCTCTGCACAAGCTCCGCCTGCACGAGCTTTCTCTCCTGCTTGCTGAAAAAGCCTATCGTTTTCTCGCCCGTGCAGACCGACGACTCTATTTTTATATCCTCCGCCGAAAAGCCCTCGGGCAGCGGCAGAGTTTTCCTCTTACTCATCGTTCTTAAACGTCTCCCTAAATCTTCTCATTCTGTCAATACTTTTGGAATACCTGTCCCGAAATTCGGCGGGGATATTTCTGAACTGCTGTATTCCGTCGGTAATTCCGTCAATCATACGGAAAAACTCCTCCTGAAAGACCCTTTCGCGGCGGCGGTTGGATTTTCCGCTCATACATTTGCTTATAACGGTAAAATAGCGGTCGTAAGCGCGTTTTACGGCGGTTTCCCACGAAATATACACCTCGTTCATGGCGTTTTCGCCAAGGCGGTGAATTTCATCTCTGTGGGCTATTGCAAACTCCATTTCCCGAGCGGCAGCCTCGGCGTCGGGGTCGGTAAGCACGCCCGTTCTGCCGTCGGTAATCCCCTCCGCGGCGCAGCTTCCCCGCAAAAGCAGCGACGCCACCCCGCATGCCGCCGCTTCCCGCACTACAATGCCGTTTGTGTCGTAGTCCGACGGAAACAAAAACAGCTCTCCCGCGGTGTAATGAACGCGCAATTCCTCGCGGTCGGTTACCGCTCCCGTAAAAATGCATTTGTCGTATATGCCGAGCTGCTTTGCGTAATCCTCAATTTCCTGCCTGTCCAGTCCGTCGCCGACAAACATCATTCTGTAATTCAGGCTTTTCCCGTCAATTATCTTCAAAGCCTCCAAAATCAGCTTTATTCCCTTATACCAGAGCAATCTCCCGACAAACAGAAACAAAAACGTATCGTCGGAAATCCCGTATTTTCGGCGCAGAGCCACAGCGGCGTTTTTGTCGGCACGGCCCTTCGGGAAATCCACGCCGTTTTCCATAACGACATAATCCCCCTCGTAGCCCAGACTGCGGAGGTTTTCGCCCGCGCCGCGGCTTACCGTCCAGACCTCGTCGCAGGCGGAGATGTTGTCTACAACAAACTTTATCACCGGTTCGGACATCATTTTGTACGGCAGCGCACGTTTTATGTCAATATCAAACTTCGTGTGATAGGTCATAATTATCGGAACATTCGTCTTTTCGCGGAGAACTCTCGCCATAACCGTTGACGCAAACGGGCAATGACTGTGTATTATATCAAAATCGTCGGAAGCAAGCTCGTCCAGCGCGCTGCTTGAAAACGGATAACCAGCGCGGTAGCCGCAAAGCTTCTTTGTAATGCCCATGCTTCGGTAGCGCACGACATTATACGCGAAATCGTCCACCGCGTCGGGTTCTCTCGGGGTTACAACCGTGGCGTTTCCGAGACCGTTTGATATAACCTCCGCATAATTTGTCACAGCGTTTGCCACGCCGTCGATTATAGGCGGGAAAGAATCGTTCATAAGGCACACATTAAGATTTTCTGTCATAGCAACAACCTCGTTTTGAAAATTATTCAAATATAACAGGATATAATTGCAATTCTATATCTTATTATATATTAAACTTATCTCAAAATCAAGTGCCTTTTCAATTTTTCTGTAATTTATTTTCACACCAGCATTTCTTTAAGCTTGTCGAGTATCCTTCTTTCCTTTCTTGACACGCCCACCTGCGTAAGACCGAGAAGCTCTGCGGTCTCGGACTGCGATCTCCCGCGGAAGTACCGCAAAACGACCAGCATCCGCTCGTCGTCGGACAGCTTGTCAAGGCACTGCCGCAGCGCGAGTTTATCGATAATCGCGCTTTCGCGGCTTTCGGTGGGAATGTCAAGCTCGGCGTTGTCCTCGGCAAGGGTAAGCGAAATTGTGGGGCTTTGCGCGGCAACCGCCTCGGCGGCGTCCTCGGGGGAAACACCGAGATATTCCGCCACGCGGGATATTGTCGCCTCCTCGCCGTTTTTTTCAAGCTCCTCGCGGGCATGCGCGGCTTTTAAAGAAAGCTCTTTAAGCGAGCGGCTGATTTTCACCGAGCCGCCGTCCCGAAAAAGCCGTTTTATCTCTCCGAGAATTACCGGTACGGCGTAGGTTGAAAACATAAGCCCGCGCGACTCGTCAAAGTTGTCGCAAGCCTTGACAAGTCCAACGCTGCCTGCCGAAAAAAGCTCCTCGTAGTCAATTCCCCGCCCGCGGAAACGGTTTGCAAGGGAATGCACAAGCGGCAAATTCTGCTTTATAAACTCGTCGCGGTTCAATTTATGTACCCTTTTGGGCTGCCTTCCCGCGCAGCTTTTTTTCAAGCGTCACGACAGTCCCCCGCCCGACTGCCGATTTTACGCGAACCTTATCCATAAAGCTCTCCATAACCGTAAACCCGTACCCCGAGCGTTCCTCGTCCTCGGGCGCGGTGGTAAACATCGGCTGCATGGCGGCTTTTATGTCGGGAATTCCCCTGCCCTTGTCCTTTACCTGAATTTGTACGGCTCCGTCCGAAAACAGCCGCAGCAGCAGCTCGACGTCTCCCCGGCTGTCGCGGTAGCCGTGAACAATGGCGTTTGTGACCGCCTCCGAGACCGCGGTCTTAATCGCGGCGATTTCGTCAACCGTAGGGTCTTGCTGTGCGGCAAAACCTGCCGCTGCCGAGCGCGAAAAAGCCTCGTTCCGTGAAAGCGCGGGGAAGCGCAGCCTGCATTCGTTTATCAGTTCTCTTTTCATCAGTTTGCTCCTTAAAAGGTGTTTTTGGCGGTGACAACCACTCCCGCCAGCCCCGACAGCTTTAATATCTCGTTTATCTCATCGCGGGCGTTTTTTACCAGAAGCTCGCCGCCCTGCTCACGCATTCGCTTTTGCCGCCCGACAATCAGTCCTATGCCTGAGCTGTCCATAAACCCGACGTTCTCAAGATCGAGAATAAGAACCTCCGGACGGGAATAGGCGATTATCATATCAAGCGATTCGCGAAGCTCCCGCGCGGCATGGTGGTCGATGTCGCCCGAAACAGCCGCCGTTATCCTGCCGCCGTCGTTGTAGATCTTCAGCAATTTAATTTCCCCCTGCGTCAAAGGTTTTCCAAGCGTATGCCACAATCTTTACTCCGCTGTTTCCCGATACGGAGCAGACCCAAAAGCCTGTCCGAAACAGCGGCGCGCGGTAAGCGGATACCCTATAAACAAATTATACTCCGGAGCAGATGAATTTTTTGTTGATATTCCGCCGCGAAAAAGAATTATTTTGCGCGTTTTCAGCGGTTTTAGTGGGAAAAATCACCCTTCCCGAAGAAAAAGGTCTGTTTTAAAGGGTCTTGCAATTCGGGGAAATTAGAGCTATAATATAAGCAGATGTAATTTAGGAGGTTTTGAAATGATTTATACCGTAACCTTCAACCCCGCCGTAGACTATGCGGTTTTTTGCGGCAGCCTTCGGGCGGGCGGGGTAAACCGCGCCGAAAACGAGAAAATCTCTTTCGGCGGCAAGGGGATAAACGTGTCCCTCGTTCTGAACGAGCTCGGGGTAAAATCAACGGCTCTCGGATTTGTCGCGGGTTTTACGGGGGAGGCTATCGAAAAGGGCGTTGCGGGGGCGGGCGTTCATACCGATTTTGTTCATCTGAAAAGCGGATTTTCAAGGATAAACGTTAAAATAAAATCCTCCGAAGAAACCGAGCTTAACGGAAACGGTCCCGTTATCGGCGAGGAGGATATTTCCGAGCTTTTCCAAAGGCTTTCGCGGCTGTCGGACGGGGATATGCTGGTGCTTGCGGGGAGCGTTCCGAAAAGCCTTCCTGCGGACATCTACGAGAGAATTCTCGGACGGCTTTCGGGGAGGAGCATAAAATTTGTTGTTGACGCGCAAAAAGACCTGCTTCTGAACACGCTGAAATACAAGCCGTTTTTGATAAAACCGAACCTTTGCGAGCTGGAGGAGATTTTCGGCGCGACGCTCGGCAGCCGCGGGGAAATAGCCGACTGCGCGAAAAAATTGCAGGAAATGGGTGCTGAAAACGTGCTGGTGTCAATGGCGGGAGACGGGGCAATTTTGCTCGACGAAAACGGCAAGCTGCACACTGCCGCGGCATGCCGAGGGCAGGTTCGCAATTCGGTCGGCGCGGGGGACTCCATGGTCGCGGGATTTATCGCGGGAGCGCAGGACGGCGACTATGAATACGCGCTGAGGATCGGAACCTGCGCGGGCGGCGCAACGGCGTTTTCCGACGGTCTTGCAACAGGAGAGGAAATACGTTTGCAGCTAAAAGCGTATGGTGAATAAAATGTATCCGCTCGGGGGCAGTTTATACACATTTATATAAATAATGTGCATAATTTAAAAAATCTAACCATTTTTTCTCAAAAATTTATAAATGTGCTTGACATCTTGAAATAAAATCGTGTATAATGGTATTTGTAGAAGGATTTTTTGCTGATGGCTTTGATGTTGGCAAATTTTCCCAAAAAAATCAAAAGAAAGAGGTATTGTCCAATGAGTAAGATTGATTTGACGAAGTATGGAATTACCGGTACGAGCGAGATAGTTTACAACCCCTCGTACGAGGACCTGTACAAGGCGGAGATGGATCCCTCCCTTACCGGGTACGACAAGGGTCAGGAGAGCGAGCTTGGCGCGGTAAACGTAATGACGGGCGTTTATACGGGCCGTTCGCCGAAGGATAAGTTTATCGTTATGGACGACAACTCCAAAGACACCGTCTGGTGGACCTCCGACGAGTACAAGAACGATAACCACCCCGCGACCAAAGAGGCGTGGGAGGCTTGCAAGGATATTGCAAAGAAGGAGCTTTCCAACAAGAAGCTGTATGTAGTGGACGCGTTCTGCGGTGCGAACAAGGACACAAGAATGGCTATCCGCTTCATTATGGAGGTTGCATGGCAGGCTCACTTCGTTGAGAATATGTTCATCAAGCCCACTGCTGCGGAGCTTGAGAGCTTCGAGCCGGATTTCGTGGTTTACAACGCGTCTAAGGCTAAGGTTGAGAACTACAAGGAGTTAGGGCTTAACTCCGAGACCGCTGTTATGTTCAACATCACCTCCCGCGAGCAGGTTATCATCAACACCTGGTACGGCGGCGAGATGAAAAAGGGTATGTTCTCGATGATGAACTACTATCTGCCGCTTAAGGGCATTGCTTCTATGCACTGCTCCGCAAATACCGATATGAACGGGCAGAATACCGCTATCTTCTTCGGTCTGTCGGGCACGGGCAAAACCACCCTTTCGACCGATCCGAAGCGTCTGCTTATCGGCGACGACGAGCACGGCTGGGACGACAACGGCGTGTTCAACTTCGAGGGCGGCTGCTATGCTAAGGTTATCGACCTTGACAAGGAGTCCGAGCCCGATATTTACAATGCTATCAAGAGAAACGCGCTGCTTGAGAACGTTACTCTGGACGCTAACGGAAAGATTGACTTCAAGGACAAGAGCGTTACCGAAAACACCCGCGTTTCCTACCCCATCGACCACATCACCAACATTGTAAGACCGATTTCGTCCGCACCCGCTGCGAAGAATGTTATCTTCCTGTCCGCTGACGCGTTCGGAGTGCTTCCGCCTGTTTCAATTCTCACTCCCGAGCAGACGCAGTATTACTTCCTCTCGGGCTTTACCGCAAAGCTTGCGGGTACAGAGCGCGGAATTACCGAGCCTACTCCTACCTTCTCCGCTTGCTTCGGTCAGGCGTTTTTGGAGCTGCACCCGACAAAGTATGCCGAGGAGCTTGTTAAGAGAATGAAGCAGAGCGGCGCAAAGGCTTACCTTGTAAACACCGGCTGGAACGGCACGGGCAAGCGTATCTCCATTAAGGACACCCGCGGCATTATCGACGCTATCCTTAACGGCGATATCAATAACGCTCCCACTAAGAAGATACCGTACTTCAATTTTGAAGTACCCACCGAGCTTAAGGGCGTTGATACGGGCATTCTTGATCCCCGCGACACCTATGCAAACAAGGCTGACTGGGACGAAAAGGCAAAGGACCTCGCGCAGAGATTTATCAAGAACTTCTCGAAGTACGAGGGCAACGCCGCAGGCAAGGCTCTCGTTCCCGCAGGACCTCAGCTTTGATGTGACAATTACACAATTACATCAGCATAAAAAACGCTGCGCGCAGACTTCGGTTTGCGCGCAGTTTTTTATTATATACGTTTATATGCGAGGCGGATTATTGTCAGACGGGAATTGCAGCTATGCCTTCATTCCGTCTCTGACCTTGCGGGAACGCATCGCCATAGAGAGCAGCTCGGGGTAGGTCGCTCCGGCGATAATCCTTGAAACCGCTTTAACAAGCCAGGGGTAGGTTACCCACTTATTCCCGAGCATGTCTGCAACCTTGCGGGCAAGCTCCGCGTGTATACGGCTGTATTTAGGCATCTCCAGCAGTACAGCCGCTAAAGTAAGAACTGTCTCCTCCTCTTCCTCCTTGCTTGCGAAGGCATATGGGTCGTAGCAACTATTACCCGCGTCCGAAAAGTCCTCCCAGGCTATACAATCGAAATAGGGAATAAGAACACCTCTTATGCAAGCTCTGATTTCTGCTCGTGATTTCATCATAATTTCATTCTCCTTTCAGTATTTTAAATATTTCGTTCAGCCTTTCTTCAGGTGCATTCAGAATAAGAGAGATGATTTTTAGCCTTAATGCATCTGTAGAAGTATTGCCGTTTGAGGTATTATCGGGCTCTGACTCCGTTTTTTGCTCCGCAGACATTTTAAAGAGCTGATTCCCATATATGTACTGCTTTAGCATCGGCTGCTGAACAAGATACCGCGAGAAGGTCTGGAGAGCCTTGCCGGGATAAGGGAGCTCGGCTTTACTTTGCAGCACCAGCTTAATCGTGTGAGGGTTAAGGAGCTTGTAATCAATAATGGATTTAGGATTACCGGCAATCAGTGATTTCTGATTGTAGTAATCTATCGCCTCCAAAATCAAGCCTTCGACGTCCGGAAATTCCGGAGGATTTGGGTGGGCAAATTGAACGATGATAACATATTCTTTCACTTCTGCTCTCCTTTACATAGTTAATATTTCAGAATGCTTCCTTGATACCTTATATTTATTTTATCACCAAGCCACCCACTTGTCAACTAGGCAACAACAATTCTATGTATTTACCAATTTTTTCTGCTGAACGTGATGGCTTTTTGTTGGATTTATATAAATAAGAGGTTAATTATCGTTATAAAATAATCGTTCCCTCCTGGTTAAAGCCCTTGTCTGTTCCGAGAATTTCAACGCGGTGTTCCCAATTTTTGCCGAGATTATAAAACCTCACCGAATCGGCTTTCGTATCTATTACCTTTGAAATCCTGCTTTTTACCTCCGCAAATTGGGCGGGGTCTATAAGCATTTCAAATACCGAATTTTGTACTCTCACCCCGAATTTTTCACATATTTCCGCAACCCTACGCAAACGCTTCGCGCCCCTTTCATCGGAAAAATCAACGTCATACGTCACCAGCAGCATCATAATATCACCTCCTGAAAAACGGCGGATAAGCATCAAGGTCACCGCGCAAATGCCGTGCCAAAAGCATAACCTGACAATACGGGATCAAGCCTATGGGAATCTTTTCCTTCAAAAACGGGTGGATTATTTCTTCCCTTTTTCTTGACTGCCATTTGTCGATAACGGTTCTGTAGGCTCTGTCGGTGAGCCTTATCTCTCCGTTTTTAACGCTGAAATCATCAGAGCCGACTTGCTTTAAGTTTACAAGCGAAATAACAAATCTGTCGCAAAGCGGTGCCCTTAATTCCTCCATAATATCCAAAGCTAAGGATGGCCTTCCGGGACGCAGCGTGTGCAAATACCCCGCCGCAGGGTCGAGCCCGACCGATTCCAGAGCCGATTGCATGTCATTTTTCATCAGCATATAAACAAACGACAAAAGGGCGTTTATTCTGTTTTCCGGAGGACGGCGGCTTCTTTTTTCAAAGCGCATTGCGGGGTCGTTATTTTTCAGCATATCGTCAAATACGCTAAAATAACAATTTGCCGCCAAGCCCTCAATTCCTCGCATGCTGTCAATATTATCGGCTTTAAGAAGCTTTTCGTGATATTCCGCTATCATTTCCGCCGAACGTTTTAGATTATCGGCTTTTTCTGGAGAATTGTCTCTCGCGCTTTTAAGCAGGACAAATCGACTGTTGGCAAGCTTACCGCTTAGGATATTTCGGACAATTTCAACCGACTGTTCGGAGCTTATAATATCATACTGTCTTTTTCTAAGCAGTACATTTCCGCTTACCGCTCCGTAAAAACGACCGTAAAATTTTCCGTTGTCGGAATGAAATGATATAGAAATTCCCCTTTCCCCGCAAAAGCCGACAAGAGGCGTTGAAACCGTTGTATTTTTTAAGAAAACTATTGATTCTATTGTGTGGGCAGGAATATGGGCCTTGTCTTCACCGTTTATTTTTACGGCTATATTTTCGTTTTTGCAATAGACATAACTGTCCTCCGAAAGAATATAAAGAACATTTCCAAGTTTTTTCATTCTATTCCTCCTTAAACGAACCGTGTATCATCGCCATGTATTTTTCCGCCGATTTTTCCGCATTCGGCATACATAAATTATTAAGAGAGCATTTTTTGCATTTTGGAGAAAATTCAGCCTGCGGAACAGTTTTCAAATTTAATAATTTCAAAAGCTGCGCTGACGTTTCAACAACTGCTTTTCTCTTATTTTCATCAAAAAACACCTCGTGCCGTCTGTGCGATGTGATGTAAAAAACTGCGCCCTTGTCTATGTGACAATCAAACATTTCTTCAATACACATCGCCTGCGCGCACAGCTGAAGCTCATATTCCGTTTCATCGCGCAAAACGCCGTGTTTATATTCAATCGGATACGGAATATATTTTTTGTTGTCCAAAAACGGGATAACACAGCCGTTTATATCCTCGTTCATTTCAACCGCGTCGCATTTGCCGAACAAAAGCATTTTTTTGGAATAAACGGGCATATCTGTTACAACAATACAATTTGTTTTATGCTCTGCGGCTGGAGTATGAACGCGCTCGTGTTCACATCTGCCCATAGCGGTATACGAATTTTCGTTCCAAAGCTGTTCAAGCATTAAAAGACCCGCCCGCCTTTTGCAATAATTATATTGCGAAATATACGACAAAGGAATTGTTAAATTATCATCCATAAAATCCTCCTTTTTCAAGTCTTACCCCATAGAGGGGGTTATCCCCGTAGTCTATACACTGCGATATACAGCCGTTGTTTCAAGTCATACCCCCGCGAAGGGGGTATCGGCATACAAATATTTCATATTGAAAGATGAAGAGTTTCAAGTCATACCCCCGCGAAGGGGGTATCAAAAGTTAGTCTAATTAGACTTTATAGGGTTAATTGTTTCAAGTCATACCCCCGCGAAGGGGGTATCCCGCAAAAGCGACAAGGTCACC
>CANRIQ010000056.1 GCA_947630655.1 uncultured Clostridia bacterium
TGTCTACCCTGTTCCCGCAAAAGGGCGACAGCACGGGAGAGATCCTCAGAAAGGTGATTTTTATCGCCGCGCTGGTGGTGCTGGTGGTTTCGGTTATCACTATCGTTTCGTTTATGTGGAACAACTATGTTGAACCCGAAATTGACGAGACAGACCGCGTTATCGGCGAGCTTGTAAACCGCGAACCCACAAAGGAAAATATCGAAAAGCTTCCCGAGGGCTCTATTAACGAGAAATTTGCGGAGCTTTACGCCGAAAACAGCGATTTTATCGGCTGGCTGAACATTCCCGGGACCAACATAGACTACCCCGTTATGCAGACTACCGACAACGATTTTTATCTGCACAGGGATTTTGACAAGAATTACCTCGAGGCGGGAACGCTTTTCGCGGACTATGAGGGAAAAATAACCGCGGAGGGTATGCCCCAGAATACCGTTATCTACGGGCATAATATGATGTATAAGTACAAGTTCTCGCAGCTTATGAATTACAAGCGGAACATCGATTTTCTGAAGATCTCCCCTATTATCCACTTCGATACGCTTTTCGGGGACAACAGCTATAAGATAATATCGGTGTTTGTGGCGAATATTAAGGAGGAACACGGAGATGTTTTTGAGTATACTCAAAAGGTCTACTTCAAAAACCGCGAGGATTTCTTTGATTTCGTGCTGGAGTGCGAGGACAGAAGCCTGTATGAAACGGGCGTTGACATCGAATACGGCGATGAATTCCTGACGCTTTCAACCTGCGACCAGGACACGAGCATGGATTTAAGGCTGGTTATCGTGGCGAGGAAGGTTCGTCCCGACGAAAGCCCGACCGTTGACAGCGAAAAAATAGTTAAGAAAAGCAGCATAAAGTACTTTAAGGCTTATTACGACATCTACGGGAACAGCTGGAAAGGGCGGACGTGGGATACGTCGCTTGTAAAGGGCATGGACGAGTATCTTAAGGAAAACGGGCTGGAGGACAGTCCCGAAAACTACTGATTTTAAGGACGGTTTTATGAAGCATATTTCACTGGTGAAGATAATTGTAGCTTTGAGCATTGCGAACGCTTATCTGTTATCCTGCTCGGTTATGGGAACGGTAAGCGAGAGCGTTTCGGACGAGACATTGCCGCCCGAAAACGGTATTGCAGACGGCAGCGGCGAGGCTCTCGGAATGGGCTCACAGGACTTTATTATCCCCGAAGAGGACGAATTCGACGGAGAGAATGTTCTCGACTCGCTGGTGTCGCTGTCGTTCGGGACGCCCGCGCTTTACGAAAAGCCCGTAAGCACCTCTTATTCCCCGACAGACAAGGTCTCTAATCTGCCGGGCGGAGAGGGTTCTTCTTCCGAAAGTTCGCAAAGTACGCAGAGCTCGGAGAGCTCCGAGAGTTCAAAAAGCAGCTCCGAAAAATCGAGTTCAAGCAAATCAAGCAAGGAGAGCAGTTCTAAGGCTTCAAGCTCGAGTAAGCAGAGCAGTTCCAAAAGCACGAGCAGCTCGAAGGCTCCCGAAAGCTCAAGCTCCGAAAGCAAGGCAAGCAGCACTTCTGCAAGCTCGGTAAGCTCGTCGAGCTCCGAAGAGCCTACGCCCGTCTCCCCTTCTCACAGCGACGCCGCAAACGAAATTCTTACCGTAAAAAGCAACGGGCAGATAGTTTCGGGAAAGGCTCTTGACATCGTTTCAAGGATAGTTATGAGCGAAATCGGCGGGACGTTCGCCGCAGAGGCGATAAAAGCGCAGGCTGTCGCGGCGTACACCGACGTTAAATACAACAATCTCCACAACAACAGCCCGAGCGTGTATTTAAGCGACAACGTGACCGACTCGGTGAGGGTGCTTGTGGCTTCGGTTATCGGAGAGGCAATTTACTACAACGGCGAGATTATTCAAGCGGTTTATTCCGCGTCAAGCTCGGGTTACACCGCGTCAAGCAAGCTTATCTGGGGAAATGAGCTTCCCTATTTGCAGAGCGTTTACTGCGAGCTTGACAAGGATTATGACCCGAATTACGGCAGGCAGAAAACCTTTACCTCCGCGGATATGAAAAACAGGGTGTACAATACCACAGGAATTTCACTTAGCGGAGACCCGTCAAAGTGGTTTACGATTGACGAATTAGCGGACGGAAATTATGTCGCGCAGATGTCGATCGGCGGGCAGCAGACCTACATAAATCCCTCGGGAAAGACCGTTAAAATCACCGGGCGGGTGTTCCGCGAGACGATAATGGATTATGACATACGCTCGTATGCGTTTGAGATAGATTACGACGCGGCAACCGACGTTTTCACGATTACTACATACGGCTACGGGCACGGCGTGGGGCTTTCGCAGAACGGCGCGAATAACCTCGCAAAATACTGGGTGTGGAATTACAAGCAAATTCTTGAATTCTACTATCAGGGAACGGTTGTAAAATAAGGAGAAGGCATTTGATAAATATTCTTTTCGTCTGTCACGGCAACATCTGCCGAAGCCCCATGGCGGAGTTTCTGATGAACGATATGTGCAAAAAACGCGGGATCACCGATGTTTTCGCGCAGTCCGCGGCAACCTCCTCCGAAGAACTCGGAAACGGGGTTCACTATCGGACAGCGGAAATTCTGCGGCGGCTCGGGATTGACTGCTCGAAAAAGCGCGCAAGGAGAATTACGCTTGCGGACTATGAGAATTTCGACCTTATCATCGGAATGGACGGCGAAAATGTCAGAAACATGGTGAGGTACTGGGGCGACAAGGACCATAAGATACATTATTTCTCGGAATTCTCAAAAAACAAAGGGACGCGGGACATTTCCGACCCGTGGTATACGGGGGATTTTGAAAGAGCCTACCGCGATATAAAAGAATGCTGCGAGGGGCTTTGCGAAAGGGTTTCAGAGTAGAACAGGAGGTTTTATATGGACAACAGGGACGACAAGGAAAACAAGGAAATTAAATCCGAAAAAAAGTCCGGGGACAACGCTTCCGACAGCTCGACATGGGTTGACGACATGAAGCAGGAGCTGGAGGACTACATCGAGGAACAAGGCGTGTATATTCGTCAATAACGCGAAACGGAGGGCTGACGCTCTCCGTTTTCGGGATTTTGGGATTTGAGGTGCTGATTATGAAATTCGGGAAGCTGAAAAGCGCGGAGGACATTGTGCGGCTTGTGGAAAAAATCGGGTTTCTGCCGTTTTTCGCGAACGGGATTGAGGGATTTTCCGTAGAGGAAAACTGCCCGCGGGAATTGTGGTTTTCGCCCGATACGGAAGGTCCGTGGGAATGGAAGGGTCCGATAGCGCGGGACGGGCGGTGCGTTTACGGGAAATTTTTCGCGGGGAAAGCGGGATTTATAAGCCGCGAATGGTTCCCCGTCTTTGCAAACTACCGCCGCGACGGATACGATTTCGACGCGCGGTGGGACGACGGGCTGGTATCAAAAAAGGATAAGGACGTGTACGACCTTATTTCACAAAACGGCAGGATTATCTCAAAGCAAATAAAACGCGCCCTTAACTACCGCAAGGACGCAAACACGGGTTTTGAAACGGTTATCACAAGGCTTCAGATGCAGACCTATGTAAACACCGCCGATTTTGTGTATATGAAGGACAAAAACGGAAAAGTCTACGGCTGGGGAGTTGCGGAATACACCACTCCCGAGGCGATGTTCGGGGAGGACATATTTTCCGAAGTTTACAAGCAGGACCCCGAAAAATCGCGCGAGGAGGTGTACAAACATCTTGAAAAAACGCTGAAATCCGCAGACCCGAAAATACTTGCTAAATTGCTGAAATAAAACGCACTATCGCGGCAACCGAAAAAACCGCCGCGGGAATGAATACAAGACTGCCGAAAATTATCGTCAAAAACGCGTTTTTATCGATGACCTCGTTTCGGGGCTTGCAATAGAAAATCCGTATTTTCTTTTCGGGAACATAGAGTTTTTTTCGCGCGATCATCTCGCACGGGAACATATTCCGCACACGGCGTCCGTCCATTTCATAAACTGCGCGCGGAAAACGGGAATTTTCGGGGTTGTCGTCGATTTCAACGAAAACAGCCTCGCAGCGGCGGGACATAGCCAGAAGCGTCAGGCAAAGCGCGAAAAATCCGCCGATAAACGCCACAAAAAGCAAAGCTATGCCGACGGCAAGGTACATTATATCAAGCAGCTCGAACCCGAACAAAAACAGCAGCCCCGCTATCAGAACGAAGCATATCGCATACTCCATAAGACCACCCGATTTTATTTTAGCACATTTTTGCGCGTAAGTCAACAGCTACAGTCGGATAACCTCGTCGGCTAAAAATTTGCACTCCCCCTCGTCGTGAGTTACGAAAATGACCGTTTTGCCGCGGATTTTTTCCTTGACGTAATGCAAAACCTCATCTTTGGTTTCGGAATCAAGCCCCTTAAACGGCTCGTCAAGAAACAAAATATCATACTCGGAAAGAACAGCGCGAAGCAGCGCAACGCGGCGTTTCATACCGCCCGAAAGCGTCCGCGCGGGTTTGTTTTCCGAGCCCGAAAGCCCTACCGCGCCGAATTCCTTTGAGAGCGTTTCGCGGGGGATTTTTTTGCCTGTGACAAGACGGATATTCGCCGAGGCGGTGAGGTTTTCGCAGAGCCTGTTTTCCTGGAAAACAGCGGCGATTTTCGCGTTTTCGGGAAGCTGAACAGAGCCCTCGTCGGGGCTTTGAAGACCCATAAGAATGTTTAACAAAGTGCTTTTTCCGCAGCCGGATTTTCCGAGAATTGCGGTTACTCCGCCCTCCTTAAACTCGTGGGAAAAGCCGTTCAGCACCACGTTTTCGCCGAATTGTTTTCGAATATTTTCAGCCTTTAAAATGCCCAAAATCTCCCTCCTCACATTCTCTCAACGCGTTTTTGCAAAATGCCGACCAGAAGCATAAAAAGCTTTTCGCAAAGCCAGCTTAATATTATCACGGCAAGCGTCCACGCGAACAAATCGGCGGTTTCGAGGTAGATTTTCGACTCGTACAGCTTTCTGCCGATAGAACCCTGCGGTATGCCGATAACCTCCGCCGCAACTCCCGATTTCCAGCAAAGCCCTATTGCAAGCCGCGAAGCCGCCCTGAAATACGGGAGCATCTGCGAGAGATATACCCCCGTAAAGCGTTTCCAAAGCGGGATTTTGAACACCCTTGACATTTCCTTGAGCTTTGGATCAAGGGAATCTATCCCCTCAAGCATATTTGAGCAGACTATAGGCGTGGAAATCAAAAACGACACAAAAACAGACAAATTCTTAGAACCCGCCCAGATAAGCGCGAGAATGGTTATTGACGCTACGGGAACGCTTTTCATGGCGGAAATAAGAGGCGAAAACAGCGTGCGGATTATTCTGACCTTCCCCGAGAGCAGCGCGAGCGTGCAGCCCGCCGTCATTCCCAGCGCGAAACCGAGCAGAATTCTCCCTGCCGAAAACATAACGCTTTGGAGGAAATCGGGAGTTATGACAAGCTCGAAAAGGCGTTTTATGACCTCGACCGGAGACGCCAACAAAAAACGGCTGTTGAGCTTCATCGCAACAAGCTGCCATAAAATAAGCCAGAACAAAATGCACGCGGCGGTTACTGCCGCTTTTTTTATGCGTTTTTTCAATCCCTCACCTCTTTTATCTCTTTTATCTCTTTTTTACGGATATACGCCAAACGGCGGAGAAGTTTCCCCCGCCGCCGCCTGTCTGATATGAATAGATTTTAACGAGTGTGCAAAAAGCTCAAATTACGCGCCGTAATAGAAATCATCAGCGGGGAGCTTGCCGCCGACGGACTTGGGTTCGGCGTCAAACAGAACCTGCAAATAGCCGCTTAAAGCGTCCTTCATATCGTCGCCCCTTACGCAGACAATATGGCACGCGGGAATTGCGTCCTTCGCAACCGCGGCTTTGAAAATATCGAATTTTTCAATAAGCTGTGCCGCTTCTTCGATGTTGTTATTAACATAGCCTACAGACTGAGCATATCTGTCAAGGAACTGATTTACAGCGTCGGGATACTGCTCCGCAAATGCCTTGCGGACAAGGACAATGCCCGTGAGAAGCGAGCTTTCTGCGCCCGTGTTGTCCCACTCGTCGTTTAAGTCAAGCGCAACGCGGATGCCCTCGTTTTGCTTTAAAGCAGTGGTTACAAACGGCTGCGGCAAAAGAGCAACGCTGTTTTCGGTCTGGAGCAGAAACTGAAGGCACTCGGCGTGCTCGGTTTTCCACTCGATTGTAACGTCATTATCGGGGTCAATTCCGCTTTCCTTCAGAATAAATCTCAGCGAATACTCGGGAGTACCGCCCTGCCCCGACGCGAAAATTGTCTTGCCCTTAAGGTCGTCGATAGAATTTACGGTATCGCCGTTTTCAAGAATATAAAGCACTCCGAGAGTGTTTACCGCAAGAACTTGTACCCCGCCGTCGGTCTGATTATACAAAACAGAGCCCAGATTTGCGGGCAGGCACGCGATGTCGAGATCGCCGTTCGCAACCAGGGGAGTTACGTCGTTCGGGCTGCCGTAAACGGAGAATTCGTAGCCGTAATCATTCTCCTCGTTGTCTTCCATAAGCTTTGCCATGCCCATGCCGGTAGGACCGCTCATCGCGGCGATTTTTACCACATCGGGCGCGGGAGTGCTCTCGGGAGTACTCTCTGAGGAGCTTTCGGGAGTGCTTTCGGACGAGCTTTCCGAGCTTTGAGAGGTGGTTGAACTGCTCGAGCTGCTTGAACTGCCCGAAGTTTCGGAGTTGTTGCACGCGGTAACGCTTAAAGCAAGCATTGCCGCACAAAGCGCGCTTGTAATAACCTTTTTGATGTTCATAAATCCTCTTCCTTTCGTTATTGCTTTTTGGAGTAAACCGCTTTGGACGTGACCCCGCGAAGCCGTCCGAGCTTTCCCGACAAAGCCGAAACAGCGTCCTCGGGCGCGTCCACGACAACGCTTATGATATTAAGCCCGCGCTCGCGGTACGGTATTCCCATTCTGCCCTTTATGTACCTGTTGTATTCGTGGAGCAGGCGGTTTACCTCCGTGATAACGTCGTCGTTTTCGATAATCATGGAAATTATCGCGACGCGGCTTTCGTTTTCCATAAACGTGTCCTTTCATCACGGCGCATAAAAAATGCGCCCCCTGAGCCTGAAGCCCGCGAAAGACGCACCTTATCTGTCCGTTCTTAAAAGCAAAAACGCAGAAGAACAGTTTTTACACATAGTTTGCAGTCTTTCGGCTCAAAAAAAGTTTTACCGTCAGTAACCCGCGGGAGCATCATTCCGTAGGAAAACCGTAAGGTCTGATTTTCGTCCCGCAGATACATTATAATCCATTGTATAAAATTTGTCAAGGGGGTTTGAAAAATTTTTTTAATTTTAATATTATTATTCTCCAAGAAGCCGAAGAGCGTTTTTATACAAAACCATTTCCTGCTCATCACGGGTCAGCGGAAGCTTATAAAACCGCTCTAACTCCTCCTTCGCGTCCCACATGGGATAATCCGTACCCCAAAGCACCTTGTCAACACCGATGTTTCGGATAAGCTTTGCGGCATGCTCGGGAGACATTGCGTAAAGCGAGCTGGAGCAATCGGCGTAGATGCCGCTGTGCGCGAAAAGCTCCGCCGCCTCGTCCCAGCGCGACCAGCCCGCCAGATGCGCGCCTATTACCGTAAGGCGCGGGAATTTTTTCACGACGTTCAGCAGCTTTCTCGGAGATGAATATTCATAACGGTTGTCGCCGACGTGAAACAAAATCGGAAGCCTGCCTTCTGCGGCTTCGTAAATCGGAAAGGCTTTCGGGTCGTCGATGTCGAAACGCTGAAAATCGCTGTGAAGCTTTATCCCGCGAAGCCCCAGCGAAATTATACGCTCGATCTCCCCCGCTATATCGGGGAAATCGGGGTGCATCGCGCCGAAGCCTATCAGCTTATCCGGGAATTTTTTCACGCATTCGGAAATGAAGTTGTTTATAGCCGTTACCTGCTCGGGGACTGTCGCCACCGACTGGACAAGGTATTTTGTAACCCCTGCGGCTCCGCCCTCGGAAAAAAGCTCCCCGAGACTGCCGTTATAGCGCACTTTCATGCCGTAAAAGCCGCTTATTCCGTCGGCGGCGCGCTCGGCTATTTTATCGGGGAAAATGTGCGCATGTGCGTCTATTATCATATTGTCCGCTCCTTAAAATATATTATATAATCAAATTGCAGTCGCCGAAGCTGAAAAATCTGTACCGCTCGCGAATGGCTGTATTATACGCCGCAAGCGTTTTCTCACGCCCCAGAAACGCCGAAACAAGCATTATAAGCGTGCTTTCGGGGAGGTGAAAATTCGTTATAAGACCGTCAATGCACTTAAACTCATAGCCGGGGTAGATGAAAATGCTTGTATCATCGCAAAGCCTGCCCGTCTGAGCCGCGCTTTCAAGCGTTCGGCAGGAGGTGGTCCCGACAGCGATTACCCGCCCGCCGCGCGCCTTGCAGGCTTTTATTTTCTCGGCGGTCTCGGGGGGAATGCTGTAATGCTCGGTGTGCATTTTGTGGTCTAAAATGTTGTCCTCTTTTACGGGACGAAACGTCCCAAGCCCGACATGAAGCGTTACATAAGCGGTATCTATCCCCTTTTCGCGGGCGGCTTCAAACTCGCGCTCGGTGAAATGAAGTCCCGCCGTAGGCGCGGCGGCAGAGCCCGTTTCGCGGCAATAAATCGTGTTGTAGCGGTCGTTGTCGGAAAGCTTTTCGGTGATATACGGCGGCAGGGGCATTTGCCCTATGCGGTCGAGGATATCGAAAAAATCGCCCTCGAACGTAAATTTTACAATTCTGTTGCCGCCGTCGGCGTTATCAACTATCTCCGCGGACAGATTTTCGGGAAAATCAACCACCGCGCCCGGCTTTAAACGTCTTCCGGGACGAACCATAGTTTCCCACTCGCACAAAGACCGCCGCTTTAACAGCAAAAACTCCACGGGAACGCCCGTTTCGCGTTTTACGCCGAAAATCCGCGCGGGAAAAACGCGGCTGTCGTTCATGACCAGCAAATCGCCGGATTTTAAGTAATTGCATATATTATAAAAGCGGTCGTGGCGGATTTCCCCGCTTTGGCGGTCGATAACCATAAGCCGCGAGCTGTCGCGGGGTTCTGCGGGGGTCTGGGCGATAAGCTCCTCGGGGAGCTCGTAAAAAAAGTCGCTTTTCAGCATATTTTTCTCCGTTTCCGGGGCAACGCGGGAAAATCGCGGCTGCCCAAAAGTTCTCATATTATTTTAGCACATTTATCCGGGATTGTCAACAACCAAACAAGGGTTGACGAGTGCTTTGGGCGAAATGCGCGCGGAAAAGCGGCTGACAAGGGCAGATTTGGCAAGCTGTGCGCGGGAATCAAGGGCTGACGTGGGCGAAAATCGCAGAAATGCGGATTGTCAGCAACCAAACAAGGGTTGACGAGTGCTTTGGGAAAATAGCGCGCGGAAAAAGGGCTGACGTGGGCGAAAATCGCAGAAATGCGGATTGTCAGCAACTAAACAAGGGTTGAACGGGGGCTTTGGGCGAAATGCGCGGAAAAAGGGGTTGGCAAGAGACGGGATTTGACAAGCTGTGCGCGGAAATCAAGGGCTGACGAGGGCTGAAACGGCATGCGGCGGCGGGAATTATAGGCAATTACCCGGGATTGTCAACAACCAAACAAGGGCAGATTTGGCAAGTTGTGCGCGGAAAACAAGGTTGAACGGGGCGGTAAGACGGGTCGGTAAAAAAATTTACGGATTTCGTGCGAAAGATATTGACAAAAATCGAATAATGTGATACAATGTATTGTATAAAATTGATAGAGGTGCGGGGCTGATAAGTAGCGCGTCGGCAGGCTCGGTTTACTCGCGTAAACCGGCGGCTTTTCGGATAAGCGCGGCGCGAAAGGCAGTACCGCCGAGGTGCGCGCAGTCCGTAATGCGCGTTGTCCGGTTGTGCGTCGAACAGGCGTACAACTGTCATCGACTTGCTTGATGGAGTGCTATCGCGATATTTAGCCGCACATAAAGCCAAACCGATGACATTTTCTCGTCGGTTTTTTTATTTTCAGATTAAAGAAAGGAAAGAACTATGAAAGAACAGTACAAGGTCGGAATAATCGGAGCTACGGGTATGGTGGGACAGCGTTTCGCGACGCTGCTTGAAAATCACCCGTGGTTCAAGGTGGTGGCTCTCGCGGCGTCTCCGCGCTCCGCAGGAAAAACCTACAGGGATGCGGTCGGAGACAGGTGGTATATGGATACGCCTATGCCCGCGAATATGGCGGATATCGTCGTTATGGACGCTTCCGCGGACGTTGAAAAAATCGCGTCTATGGTGGATTTCGTGTTCTGCGCGGTGGATATGAAAAAGGACGAAATCAAGGCTCTCGAGGAAAAATACGCAAAGGCGGAATGCCCCGTGATGTCCAACAACTCCGCGCACCGCTTTACGCCCGACGTTCCTATGATAATTCCCGAGGTGAACGCGGATCATGCGGAAATAATCAACGCGCAGAGGAAACGCCTCGGCACAAAGCGCGGTTTTATCTCCGTCAAGAGCAACTGCTCGATACAAAGCTATGTTCCCGCGCTGTCGCCGCTTAGAAAATTCGGTATAACCGAAATT
Source organism: uncultured Clostridia bacterium (assembly GCA_947630655.1). Lineage (GTDB taxonomy): Bacteria > Bacillota > Clostridia > Oscillospirales > Ruminococcaceae > CAG-115. The sequence goes on from CANRIQ010000056.1 coordinate 10,620, forward strand.
CTTGCGTGCACCTACCAGGCTATTTCCGGCGCAGGAAAGACGTTTGAGACGTGGCCCGAGATGGTCGACAACCTTATCCCCTACATCGGCGGCGAGGAGGAGAAATCCGAGCAGGAGCCGCTTAAGGTCTGGGGGCATATCGAGGGGGGCGAGATTGTCAAGGTTGAAAAGCCGTCCATTACAACGCAGTGTTTGCGCGTGCCGGTGTCTAACGGGCACTTTGCGGCGGTGTTTGTAAGATTTGAAAACAAGCCCTCTATAGAGGAAATTAAGAAAATCTCATGTTCCGGAAGGCGCCATAGTGGCCGTTCATGATGGGGTCCGTCCTTTCGTTCCCGGGAAATTGATAGAAAAGCT
>CANRIQ010000057.1 GCA_947630655.1 uncultured Clostridia bacterium
GAATGCCCGCCGAAAAGGGCGCGATAGACGCTGTGCGGCGGGAGCGCGACGGCACTGTCGTTTACGAGGTTGTCGGAGACGGTCAAAGCACGGGGGTTTCTCCCTGCGCCGCGGCAATGGCTGTTGAAATAATGCTGAAAACGGGTTCTCTCGACAGCGACGGCATTATGACTGACCGCGATTTGTTCTATATCGGCGAGGATTTTTTCGTGTCTCAAAGCGACGTTCGCGCAATTCAGTCAGATAAAGCACGCTGCGCGGCGGCGTTGGAGCTTCTCCCGAAAACGGAGAAGGCGTTCTTTTCGGGGGAGATTTTTTCGGGTTCGGCGGGGCTTAAAACGCTTATTTCTCTGGGTGCTGTCCCCGAGAGGTTTTCAAAAGCCGCTTTTTGCCGAAATTCCGCCGAGCAGGGGATAATTCTCTGCCTTGAGGACGCGAAAATGCGCGAAAAGGCGTTTCACATCGCCGAAAACGCGGAGGATATTACCGAAACGCTTTTTCCCGAATTTGACAATAACGCCTTAAATCGTATGTCTTTTGAAACTGTCGGCGGGAAAATTTAAGAAAATTCCAAAAAATTTGTATATTTTGTGAAAAAGCACTTGATTTTTTTTGGTCAATGTGTTATAATAATAAGGCATTTGGTATCCGCCGATGTTTCCGAACGCCCGTTTTAAAGGCAAAATCGGAGGCGTTGGCGTGTGTTAATGCGCGGCGTAAAGCCAAACATTAAAAACGGACAGTCCGCTGAACCTGCGGGAATTGACCCGCGGCAGAACGCCCGGATAAGCCGGGTTCAAGAATGTCCGAAAAGCAATGGAGGAAAAAATGGACGCACTGAAAATCATTGAACAGAGCAGCATGAAGGAAGCCGCTCCCGAAATCGAGATCGGAGACCTCGTAAAGGTCTACGTTAAGATCAAGGAAGGCGAAAAGAGCCGTATCCAGATGTTCGAGGGCACGGTTATCGCAAAGAAGCACGGCGGCATCAACGAGACCTTTACCGTAAGACGCGTGGCTCACGGCTGCGGCGTGGAGAGGGTATTCCCCATTCATTCGCCGAGCGTTGACAAGGTCGAGGTTGTAAGAAACGGTAAGGTTCGCAGAGCGAAGCTTTACTATCTGCGCGACAGAGTCGGCAAGGCTGCAAAGGTTAAGTCCAAGGTTTGACGCGGATCCTGCTTTTGCCCCGTTTTTTGCGGGGCAGGGCGGGATAATGACAATTTTAGGAAATTGCGGGGCGTGTTATGAACGAGGAAAAAGAGAACAAGGAGCCGGAAAATATTTCCGAGGAGTCCGAAAATTCGGCGTTGACCGAAACTGAGACGGCAGAGGACGGAAAAGAGCTGTCCGAGCCTGCCGCGGAGGATAAGGAAGAGGAAGAAAAGCCCTTTTCGGACGCGCTTGATTGGGTAAACAGCGTTGTGTACGCCGTGGCGGCGATGCTGCTGCTTAATCTGTTTGTTTTTCGTTCGATAACGGTTTCCGGCGATTCCATGAACAATACATTGATGAATAACGACAAGGTTCTGACGGAAAATTTCTTTTACACGCCAAAGCGCGGAGATATTGTGATTATAGAGGCCGACAGGCTGAAAAACCGCACTCTTGACGCGTACGGCGAACCTATTATAAAGAGGGTTATCGCCGTCGAGGGGGATACCGTTTGCATAGACTTCGTCAAAGGCGATGTTTTCATAAACGGCGAGCTTATCGAGGAGGATTACATCAAGGATCTTACGCATTTAAATCCCGTGGGCGGGATGGAGAACGGCAAGGAGTACACCGTTCCCGAAAATTGCGTGTTTGTTATGGGCGATAACAGAAACAATTCCAACGACAGCAGAAATTTGCAGGACGAGGGCTTTGTCGACAGGGAAATGATTATGGGCAAGGCGTTTGTGCGCTTTATGCCCTTCAAAGATTTCAAGTGGCTATGAGCGAGGTCGGAAATATCCAGTGGTTTCCCGGGCATATGACCAAAACAAGGCGGCTTATCGAGGCTGACCTTAAGATGGTGGACGCGGTGGTGGAGGTCATTGACGCGCGAATTCCCGAAAGCAGCCGAAATCCCATTATGGATGAGCTTGTTAAAGACAAGCCGCGCATTATGATTATGAATAAGTGTGATGTTGCGGACGACGCTGCAACGGCGGCTTGGAAAAGGCATTTTGAGACTTTTGGAATGTGCGTTATCGTGTGCGACTGCCGAAGCGGGAAGGGGATAAATAAATTTCTGCCCGCGGTGAAAAGGCTTCTGGAGGAGCTTATCGAGCGCAGGAAGGCGCGCGGTATGATAGGAAAGGCTCTGCGGCTTATGGTTGTCGGAATTCCGAATGTAGGGAAGTCCTCTTTTATCAATCGAATGGCGAATTCCAAAAAAACTAAGGTCGGCGACCGCCCGGGCGTTACTCGCGGGAAGCAGTGGGTGTCTATTGACAAGGACGTCGAGCTTCTGGATATGCCGGGAATTTTGTGGCCTAAGTTCGAGGATAAGGACGTGGCGCAGAAGCTGGCGTTTACGGGTGCGGTAAAGGACGAGGTTGTCGATACGGCGGCTCTTGCAAGGGCTCTCGGAGAGACGCTTTTGAGGGATTATCCCGCGCTTTTGAAGGGGCGGTATAAAATTCGCGGCGAGGGCGATGTTCTGACAGAGATAGCTAAATCCCGCGGAATGCTGGTCACGGGGGGAGAACCCGATATTGAACGTGCGGCGGTGGCTCTGCTTGACGAGTTCCGCGCGGGGAAAATCGGGAGGATAACTCTTGACAGACCGCCGATGTCCGATAAATTAAGGAGCGCGAATGAGCAAACATCATAAAAGCCGCGAAACGTTGCTTTCGATTGAGGGCGTTGAGCTTGATAAGATAGGCAGTCTGCGCGGGTTTGACAGGATAGTTACCGAAAAATTCGGCGTTGTGTGCGGAATTGACGAGGCGGGGCGAGGTCCCGTGGCGGGTCCCGTGTATGCGGCGGCGGTGATTTTAGACCCAAACAATCCGATTGACGGCTTGAACGACAGCAAAAAGCTCACTCCGAGGCGGCGCGAGGCTCTTTACGAGGAGATCTGGGACAAGGCACTGGCGGTGTCGGTATCCTGCGCGCTTGTGGAGGAGATTGACGGGAGCGATATTCTGTCGGCGGATTTGCTTGCAATGTCAAGGGCGTTTGACGGGCTCTGCGTGAAGCCCGAAATTGTACTTGTGGACGGAGATGTTCTCCCCGAGCTTAACAATCCGATGAATAACGGCGAGAGGTTCGGCGGGGTTGTCAAAAACGTTATCGGCGGCGACGCGAAGTCGGAGGCTGTCGCGGCGGCGTCAATTATAGCGAAGGTTGAGCGTGACAGGGAAATGTTAAGGCTTGCCGAAAAATATCCCGAATACGGCTTTGAAAAGCACAAAGGTTACGGCACGAAGGCGCATCTGGAGGCTATTCGTGAGCACGGTCTTTGCCCCGTTCACAGGAAGACGTTTTTGAAGAAATATCTTAAAGACGATGAATGAAAAGCAGATAAAAGGCAGGCTCGGCGAGGATACCGTCTGCGAGGAGCTTGTGCGGCGCGGTCATACGATTATCGAGAGAAATTACCGCAAGCGCACGGGCGAGATTGACATTATCTCGCAGGTCGGCGACTGTCTTGTTTTTACCGAGGTAAAGGCAAGAAGGGTAGGGAGCATGGTTTCGGGGCTTGAGGCGGTGAATTTCGCGAAGAAAAAGAGGATTATTCTCACCGCCGATACATACCTTACGGAGCACCCCACCGATTTGTGGATAAGGTACGATATTGCCGAGGTGCGGCTGTCGCGCGGGAAGAACCCCGCGGTGGTAAGCGTGGATATATGCGAAAACGCTTTCGATACCGAGGGCGTTTATACAATAAATTGAAAGGAAGAGCGTATTTATGGATTACGCAAGCACAAGAAATTCCTCTTTAAAGGCGGACAGCGCGCATGCTATCGTCAAAGGGCTTTCCGACGAGGGCGGGCTTTATGTTCCGAAAGAAATTCCGAAGCTCTCCGAAAAGGAGATACTCTCACTGTGCGATATGAGCTATGTCGACAGGGCGTATGCTGTTTTTTCAAAATATCTCACCGATTTTTCGGATAAGGAGCTTCGTTTTTGCGTTGAAAGCGCGTATAACGATAAGAATTTCGACACAGACAGCATCGCCGAAATCACAAAGCTTTCGGGTGGGAGATATGTTCTCGAATTGTGGCACGGTCCTACCTGCGCGTTTAAGGATATGGCTCTTCAGATTTTGCCGTATCTGCTGACTACCTCCGCTAAGAAAACCGTTGACGGAAAGCACATTTCCATTCTTGTGGCAACCTCGGGCGATACGGGAAAGGCGGCTCTGGAGGGCTTTAAGGACGTTGACGGAACGTCAATCTGCGTGTTCTACCCCGAGGACGGAGTTAGTCCCATGCAGAAACGCCAGATGACCACTCAAAGCGGTAATAATGTGAATGTCTGCGCGGTAAAGGGCAATTTTGACGACTGCCAGAACGGCGTTAAGGCTATTTTCACGGATAATGATATAGCAAAACGGCTTGCCGCAAATAATATCCTGCTTTCCAGCGCGAATTCCATAAACTGGGGCAGACTCGCGCCGCAGATTGTGTACTATGTTTCGACGTATGCGCAGCTTGTAAAGGACAAGGAGATAACCTTCGGCGAGAAGGTGAATATCGTTGTTCCTACGGGTAATTTCGGAAATATTCTCGCGGCGTATTACGCAATGCTTATGGGAATTCCCGTAAACCGCCTTATCTGCGCGTCAAACAGCAATAACGTGCTTACCGATTTTATCAATACGGGCGTTTACGACAGAAACAGAAAATTCTACACGACGGTGTCTCCGTCGATGGATATTCTCATTTCGTCCAACCTTGAGAGATTGCTTTATCACCTCACCGACGGCAACGACAAGCTTATTTCCGACTGGTTCGGGAAGCTGAAGGAAAGCGGCAGATACGAGGTAAACGACGATGTGAAGAAAAAGCTCGGAGAGCTGTTTTTCGCGGGCTGGTGCAGCGATGAGCAGACTAAGGCCCAGATACACGATACCTTCAAAAATGAGCATTATCTGCTTGATACGCATACAGCCGTTGCGGTCAAGGTTTACGAGGATTATAAGGCGAAAACGGGCGATAATACAAAGACGATAATTGCGTCTACCGCTAATCCCTATAAGTTCGGCAGGGCGGTTTACGAGGCTGTCGGCGGGAAAATCGATACCGACGACGAGTTTGAGCTTATCGCGAAGCTTGAAAAGGAAACGGGGACAAAAATTCCCGAGCCGTTGGCGGCTACAAGGAATAAAGAGGTTCGTTTTAAGGGCTCTGTTGAAAAGCAGGATATGCCGCGCGCGGTGCTTGATTTTCTGAAGAGCTGATTTTGCGGTAAAAACGGAGGGTTTAGTGGTTTATACGATAGGCGACCTTCATTTATCGCTTGGCTGCGACAAGCCGATGGATATTTTTTCGGGCTGGACAAATTATCTTGAACGGCTTACAAACAACTGGAACAGCAAAATACGAGACGAGGACACGGTTATTCTGCTTGGGGATCATTCCTGGGCTTTAAAGCTGGAGGACAGCTTAAAGGACCTTGAATACATCGATAAGCAGCTTCGCGGCAGGAAAATTCTTGTAAAGGGCAATCATGACCTTTGGTGGTCTACGATGAATAAAAACGTCAGCTTTTGCGAGAAAAACGGCTTTTCAAGCATCAGCTTCCTGTTCAATAACGCGTTTCTGGTTGAGGGAATGGCTGTCTGCGGGACGCGCGGCTGGATACGCGAAAACGGCGAGCCGCAGGACATAAAGGTTCTAAACCGCGAGGCGGGGCGGCTTGAAGCGTCGCTTCAGGCGGGCGTTAAGCTTGGCGGAGAGCTTACGGCGTTTATTCATTATCCGCCGATTTTCGGGACGGAGGAAAACGTTCTGATTACGGAAATATTGCACAAATATCAGGTAAAGCGGTGCTTTTACGCGCATCTGCACGGGAGCAGCATAAGAAACGCTATCAACGGCGAGCGCGGTGGCGTGGAATACAGGCTTGTTTCCGCGGACGGCGTAGGCTTTGACCCGATAAAAATAAACTAATTGCAAAAAGCATGGAGGATTTCACAATGGAAATTATTTCTCAGAACAACACGGCAACCAATACCTATGCGGTAGAGGTTAAGTTCAGCGCGGAGGAATTCGAGACGGAGGTAAATACCGTCTACAATCGCCAGAAGAACAGGATATCCATTCCCGGCTTCCGCAAGGGAAAGGCGACAAGAAAGGTTATCGAGTCGTACTACGGCGAGAATATTTTCTACGAGGACGCTGTTAATTCTCTTTACAGCAATCATATCGAGGAAATTATCGATAAAACGGGTCTTGAAGTCGTTGATATCGAGAACACCGACGTTTCCGAGATGAATAAGGAGAGCGGCGTTACGCTGAAGGCTGACCTTATTACAAAGCCCGATGTGGAAATTTCCGATTATAAGGGAATAAACGTCAAGAAAACCGTCAAGACTGTCACCGATGAGGCTGTAAACGCGGAAATCGATAAAATGCGCGAAAGAGTGGCGCGTATCGTCACCGTTGAGGACAGAGCGGTCAAAGAGGGCGATACGGCGGTTATTGATTTTGAGGGCTTTGTGGACGGAGTTGCTTTCGACGGCGGCAAGGGCGAGAAGTTCCCGCTGGAGATCGGTTCGCACACCTTTATTCCCGGTTTTGAAGAGCAGATTGTCGGCAAAAACGTAAACGACGAATTTGACGTAAACGTAACCTTCCCCGAGGATTATCAGTCCGAAAATCTTAAGGGCAAGCCTGCTGTGTTCAAGTGCAAACTTCACGAGATTAAAACTAAGGAAATGCCCGAGCTCGATGATGATTTTGTTAAGGACGTGTCCGAAAAGGATACAGTTGACGAGCTGAAGGCGGAAATCCGTGAAAACCTCGAAAAGCGTTATAAGACCGAGGCTGACGACGCATGCGATTCCGAGCTTATGGATAAGCTTCTTGAAAAAATGAAGGCGGAAATCCCGCAGGTGATGTACGAACGCCGCATTGACGAGATCGCGCGCGAGTGGGCTGCAAGAACCCGCATCGACATCAAGGATTACCTCAAATATACCGGTATGACCATGCCGCAGTTCCGCGCTAATTTCAAGGACGCCGCAAAGCACCAGGTTGAGCTTCGTCTGGCTCTGGAGAAGATTGCTGTTCTTGAAAACATCGAGGTCTCCGACGAGGATGTTAACAAGGAGTACAGCGATCTTGCGGAGCAGTACAAGATGGAGGTTGAAAACGTAAAGAACGCTATTTCCGAAAAGACCCTTATCCAGGATCTTAAGATCGAAAAGGCACTTGATTTTGTTAAGGACAACGCGGTTATTGAAGAAGTAACAGAGTAATTTCCGCTGTCCGAGAGTTTGAGAAAGGAGCAATCTTATGGCTTATATTCCTTATGTTGTAGAACAGAGCAGTCACGGCGAGCGTTCCTATGATATTTTTTCACGTTTGCTCAACGACAGAATTATCCTCCTGCACGACGAGGTTAATTCCGCGACTGCGAGTGTTATTCAAGCGCAGCTCCTGTATCTTGAAGGACAAGACCCCGATAAGGACATTTTCCTTTACATCAACAGCCCCGGAGGGTCGGTGTCCGACGGAATGGCGATTTATGACACGATGCAGTATATAAAGTGCGATGTGTCGACTATTTGCACGGGTCTGGCGGCTTCCATGGGAGCGTTTTTGCTTTCGGCGGGAGCTAAGGGAAAGAGAATTGCTCTGCCCAACAGCGAGATTATGATCCACCAGCCGCTTATTGCGGGCGGCGGACTTTCGGGGCAGGTGACCGATATTCAGATCCGCGCGAATAATTTGCAGCGTACCAAGGACAGGCTCAACCGTATTCTCAGCGAAAATACCGGCAAGGATTACGAAACTGTTTGCCGCGACACCGAGCGCGATAATTTCATGACCGCCGAGGAGGCTCTGGAGTACGGAATTATCGATAAGGTGTATAAAAACCGCGGCGAATAACGGAGGATTTTTCATATGTTGGTTTGTTCCTTTTGCGGAAAGAATGAAAATCAAGTAGGACGAATGTTATACGGAATGTCCGAAACCGCCGTGATTTGCAGCGATTGTATTCTTACCTCGTACAATATGCTGGTTGACAGCGGCGATATCAGACCCGCAAAGCCCGTCAAAACGTCGAAAAGCAAGCAGTCGGAGTTTTTGTCCGACGCGTCGGAGCTTATGACTCCCGAGCAGATTAAGGCGTATCTTGACGAATATATTATCGGTCAGGAGGAAGCGAAAAAGGTTCTTTCCATCTCGGTTTACAACCACTATAAACGCGCTTTTCTGAATGACGATAACAGTGAAGTGGAAATGCAAAAGTCAAATGTTCTGCTTCTGGGGCCCACAGGCGTTGGTAAAACAATGCTCGCGCAGACCCTGGCAAAGCTTTTGAATGTTCCGTTTGCGATTGCCGACGCGACAACGCTTACCCAGGCGGGTTATGTCGGCGAGGACGTTGAAAATGTTCTTTTAAGGCTGGTTCAGGCGGCAGATTACGATATAGAAGCAGCCGAACGCGGGATAATTTACATTGACGAAATAGATAAGATTTCCCGCCGCAGCGAAAACACCTCTATCACCCGCGACGTAAGCGGCGAGGGCGTTCAGCAGGCTCTTTTGAAGATAGTTGAAGGCACGGTGTCAAACGTTCCTCCGCAGGGCGGCAGAAAGCACCCGCATCAGGAGTTCATTCAGGTGAACACGAAGAACATTCTGTTTATCTGCGGCGGAGCTTTCGAGGGTATCGAGAAAATGATAGCGCAGCGCGTTTCAAGCTCGGCAATGGGCTTCGGCGCGGATGTTAAGTCGTCTAAGGATAAAGAGAGCGCGGATTTGTTGAAGCAGGTAACGCAGCAGGATCTGGTAAAATTCGGAATTATCCCCGAGCTTATCGGACGTCTGCCGATTGTAACGCCGCTTGAGGCTCTTGACGAGGACGCTCTGGTGAGAATTCTCGACGAGCCGAAAAACGCTCTTATCAAGCAGTACAAGTGCCTTTTCAAGGCTGATGAAATCGAGCTTGAATTTGACAAAGAGGCTCTGCGCGCGATTGCGAAGAAGGCTATCGAGACCAAAACCGGCGCGAGAGGCTTGCGTTCTATCGTAGAGGACGTTTTGCGTGATATTATGTTCACCGCGCCGAGCGATCCGTCGATTACGAAAATTACAATCACCGAGGATTGCGTTTCGGGCGAGGGGAAACCGCTTATATCGCGTGACGAGTCGCGCTCGCGTTCTGCGAAAATCACCAAAAAGAAGAAAATCGGGTAAACTAAAAGGCGGTGCTTCGGCATTGCCTTTTTTAGATGTAAGAGGTAAGAGGTTAGAGGTAAGAGGTTAGAGGTTAGAGGTTAGAGGTAAGAGGTTAGAGAGAGGTAAGCGCATTATCCGCTAACGCGGATTAACGCCGCATTATCCGCTAATGCGGATAACGCTGCAATATTCGCTGGCGCGAATATTGCGGTTAGAGGTAAGATGGTTAGAAAGAGGGGTAATATGGGCGCATTTGAGAGAATTTATGAGGTTGTGAGGAAAATTCCGCGCGGGAAGGTCGCAACCTACGGGCAAATCGCGATGATGGCGGGAAATCCGCGCTGGGCGAGAGTCGTGGGCTACGCGCTGCACTCGAACCCCGACCCCGGGCATATTCCGTGCTTTCGCGTGGTAAATCGCTTCGGAGGGCTTGCTCCCGCGTTTGCTTTCGGGGGCGAGGACGAGCAGGCGCGGCTTTTGCGTGCGGAGGGCATTGAGGTGCGTTCGGACAACACCGTCGATTTGGAAAAATATCTCTGGAACGGGCTGTAATGTAACACGTTACACGAAAAATTGTGCAAGTGCTATTAAATTCACTGAAAAATCGGACAAAATTTGCCCAAATAGCCAAAAATCGGACAATCACTTGATTTTTTCGCTGAAATATGAGATAATAAAAGAGAGTGTACTTGCATTAAATGTTATAGGAAGAAGAATTTTATGGCTCAGTTTTTTGATTTTAATGAAGATTATTTCGGACTGACGTCAAGCGATGTTGAAAAAAACCTCTCGCTTTACGGTCTGAATACATACAAAAAGGAATCCAAAACCGACAACGGTTTTTTATACCGCGAGGTTTTGCTGTCGCCCGCGGCGGTTCTTATGCTTTGTGCGGGGGTGCTTTGCTTTTTTGCGGGGAACATCGGCGCGGGAATTGCGACAATTCTGCTTGACGCGCTGTATCTTTCGGTTGAAATTTATTGCAGAAAATCCTGCGACGAGCGTCTTCGCGAAATAAAGGAAAGCTCTGTGACGAAATTCCGCGTTATCCGTAACGGCAGGCTGGAGCTTATCGAGAAAAAATTCATCGTTCCCGAGGATTTAATAGTGGTTCAGGCGGGAGAGAGAGTCCCTGCCGACGCGTTTATCCTCGAAGCGCAGGATTTGTCCGCGGACGAGAGAATTCTGACGGGTTCGGATATTTCTTCGGCAAAGTACGTAGGAGCTATTTCCGAAAGTGAGCTTAAGCCCTCGTTTGTCTACAGCGGGACGACTATTCTCACGGGAATTGCAGTGTGCAGAGTTACCGCGACGGGCGTTGATACCAAAATGTACCAGATGCTCGGTTACGCGCCCGACCGTCATTCGTATTACACAACCCTTGAAAAGGTTGTCCGCGCAACGGTTCTTACTGCCGGCGCGATTGCTTTGGTGCTTACCTTAATCTCGTTTCTGGCAAGGCTTGTCGGCGTAGA
>CANRIQ010000058.1 GCA_947630655.1 uncultured Clostridia bacterium
TTCCCGTCTTATTCGGCATGGTAATATCCATTATAACCAAATCGGGCTTTTCCGCCGCATAAACCTCGCAGGCGATTGCTCCGTCCGCCGCCTCAAGAATGTTTGTATAACCATTCTTTGTAAGCGTGTCCTTGATAAGCATTCTCATAAACGCCGCGTCATCCACCAGTAAAATCTTCTTGTCCATTATCTTCTCTCCTTGATGAATTTGTTAAAGGTTTAATTCTTTCTTATTCCTTGCCAAGGCTGTCAATAAACTTCGACTTGACAATTTCCGTGATCCTCACTGCAAAGTTATCATCGATGACCACAACATCTCCGCGGGCAATCAAATTCCCGTTCACCACAACGTCAACAGGCGCGCCTGCCTGACGTTCCAGCTCGATTATCGTGCCCTGCGTAAACTCCAGTATGTCCTTGACCTTTCTCTTTGCCGAGCCGATTTCCACGCTTATTTCCAGCGGAACGCTCATCAGAAGCTTTAAATTGTCCTTCTGATCGGCAGGAATACCGAAATCCATGGCGTCGAACTGGTGCAGCTGCGCGTTTTGAATATTTATCGGCGGCTGAGGCGGAGGCGGATACGCTCCGTACGCCGCATACTGGTTTGGATAACCGTACCCCGGCATCTGATACATCGGCATTTGCGGCATCTCGCCCGCCGGCATCTGCGGCATTTGACCCATCTGCGGCATCTGAGGCATCTGCCCCGGTTGCGGAGCCTGACCCATCTGGGGCTGAGCCGCCGCGGGCTGTCCTCCCTGAGCCGCAGCCGCAGTCGCAGGCTGTGCGCCCTGATCCGCCGCGGGAGCCGCGCTTTGAGCCGGCTGTCCCTCCTCTTCGGGAACGGAGAACTTATCGATCATCTTATCCGAAAGAGTCTTAGCAAGCTCCAGCGACAACACCGACATAAACTCACTGTTCATAACGCCGTCAACCGTAAGATTGAACGTAACCGCCACAATGGTCTCATCGGGATCCATTTCGCACAAATCGCCGAACCGCGTGTTTTCGATAATATAAGGCGTCGGAACCGAAATATCAACCGTCATTCCGAGCAGATCCGACAACGCCGTCGCGGACGCGCCCATCATCTGGTTCATTATCTCGCTTACCGCACTGATATTCAGCTCGTCAAACTGGAAATCGGGATCTATTACCAGCGGATTTCCAAGCAGTTGATTGAGTATCAGCTGAACATCATTCTGTTTCAACACCATCATATTAAGACCCGTAAGTCCCTCGACATACACGATCTTAACGCAGATAGCAGGCTCAAGATTATCGTAGTTCAGCTCGTGGACCTTGACCACGTTTACCTTCGGGGTCGTGATCCAAACCTTGGCGTTAAGAAGCTCCGAAACCGCCGTCGCGGCAGAACCCATACTTATATTAAGTATCTCGCCGACCGCGTCGATTTCGTATGAGCTGAACTCAACGTTTTCGTCATTAGCCATCAGTATCTGTACCTCAATTCTCTGTAAAATTTTCCACCATAATTGCCTTTTTATTATTGTACGTTCCGAGCTTGCCGTTGCACCAGAGTCTGTCGCCAACCAGAACGTCTATATTTTCGGTTATCTTTTTATCAAGCGGAATTACATCGTTCACCTGAAGCGTCAGCACCTCGTACAGATCGAGATTTATCTGCCCCAGAACCGCCTTTACCTCAAGATCGGTCGTGCTGATGCCCGTCATAATGTTATCGCGGCGTTCCTTATCGCGTGCAGCATTCGTCTTTCTGTCCGAACGCGAATAACGCGGAATAAACTTGCCCATTATCTCATCAAGGTCAATAGCCGGGATACACACGGAGATAATCGACTTCTGGCTGTTAATTTCAACCTCCAGCGCGACGATAATTACCGTGTCCTCGTGACCTATGGTCTGCACCACTCGGGAGTTGGTTTCAACGCCGATAAGCCTCGGCTCAAGATCAATATGCGTCGACCACGGCTCTTGCAGCAGCATTGCAAACGACCGCAGCACATCTGTCATAATCGTGATCTCTATTTCCGTAAAATCGCGGTTTATATCCTGATACTCGCCCTTGCCGCCCAGAAGCCTGTCGATCATCGTGAACGTAATGGCGTTGGACACCTGAATAATAACGTCCGTCTCGCTTATCTCGTCGTTTTTAATGCCGAGATCCACCATTCCCATCGCCACGTAATCCGGCAGAGCGTTGTTGAACTCGTTGTACCGCTGTTCCTCGATATTTACTAAAGAAACCCGGCTGTAAAGTCTCAGCATACCCGTAAGATACGACGAAAGCAAACGCGCGTAATTCTCAAAAATGCTTTCGAGAACCTTTATCTGCTCCTTAGTAAACTTCTTCGGAGCGCGGAAGTCATATTCCTTGACCTTAGCCTCTTCCTTCTGCGTTACGACAGGCTCAGCACCCATTGCGACGCTTTTAAGCATCTCATCTATCTGCGCCTGCGTCAGTACGTCAGCCAAGCTCTATCCCTCCAGACCTCTCTATATAATCAACCGAACCTCGGATTACTCTTCCTCTTCGGACTCCTCAACAGCGATAAACTGACTTCCGTCAACAGCCGCAGGACCGTATGTCCCGACGCTCTGCGCCGTTCCCTCAAATTTATCCTCGATAAATCCTACGATCTTATCAACCGAGCCCTCGGGAAGATTTTTATAATCATCGGGAGTCTGGTCGTTCGGGTCGTAATTCTCAAGCGGAATACCGAAATCGTGTTCGAGAATATCCTTAATGACCTCGGGATCGGTAAGATCCAGTTCGTTTTTGACAATAGTTATTTCAACGCGGCGGTTTTTGGCTCTGCCCTCCGCCGTGGAGTTGTCGTATAAGGGGTTGTTTTTACCGTCGCCCTCGACGCGGTACTTCGACCCGTCGATAGTCCCGACCTGCCCGCCTATGGGAATTTGATCGAGGAAATTCACCACGCTGCACGCGCGAAGCGACGACAATGTATAATCATTCTGATAAGAAATGCCCTCGGACGTATGCCCCACGACTATCATCTTATCGATAGAATTATCAATAGCATGTATTCCGGGAGCGATTTCCCTAAGCACTTCCCTGCCCTCTTGCTTCAGAATATAGCTGTCCCCGTCGAAGAAAACGGAGTTGTCAAACCGCAGCGTAAGATGCGCCGCGCCCTGCTCGATAGCGACATTATCCGAAATATTCAGCATATCAAACTTTTCCGAGAGATAGGAATACAGCTCCTCATAGCTCTGCGGCATTGTGCCCTCGCCGCCGGGATTATCGCCGTTATCGGTCGTTCCGCCCTCGTTTTCGGCACTGGGATCCTGCTTTGTGACAGCCTGATTTATGTACTTGCCGTGCGACTTGAACGCCTGGAAGATGAATTGCAGCTTTGTTTCATCAAGATTGGAGCAAGCGAACAGCAAAACGAAGAACGTAAGCAGCAGCGTTACCATGTCGGCGTAGGTATTAAGCCACTCGCCGGTGTTTTCTTCCGCCTTTTTAGGGGGTAATTTTGCCATACAGCCTCACTCCTTTACCAAAAATCACCATTCCCGCACCCTCGGGACACACCTTATCTAATTTATTATACCACAAGTTTTTTGAAAATGCAAATACTTTTTTGCAATTTTCACAATATTTTTATATTTTATGTATTTTTCACAAAAATCAAGCCCCGCCGCCGGGTTTTTTGTCACCCGACGCCTTGCTCTTCGGCAGCATAAATTCGAGTTTTTCCTGAATATAACGCGGGTTTGAGCCTCCGGCAATCGCCAGAACGCCCTCCTCTATGATTTGCATACACAAAAGCTCGTCCTCGTGGAGGTTTTTAAGAGCCATTCCGACGGGCGCGAACAGGACGTTTGCGAAAAGCGACCCGTAGAACGTCGTGATAAGAGCCTGCGCCATACCGCCGGTCAGACGCTCCGGGTGGTCGAAGTCCATCTGGTTGAGCATGTTGATAAGTCCGATAAGCGTACCGAGCATTCCGAATGCGGGGAAGATGCCCACGCCCTTTTCAAAGAACGCGCGCCCCTGCTCGTGACGTTCGCACATAAACATTATCGTATCGTCCAACATTCCGCGGACCTTTTCGGGGTCGTTTGCGTCAACAATCATCATAAGGCTGGATTTCATAAACGGATCGCTGCACTGATTGGCACTTTCTTCCAGTGCGAGCAGTCCGCGTGTACGGGCAACCTGCGCGTACTTTACAATCTCCTCGATATACTCGGTGGGATTGTATTTTTTGGGCATAATCGCCATTTTAAAACGCTTCGGCACTTCCTTCAGATACGACATCGGGAAAGACGCTATCAAGCACCCGATAGTACCGCCGACGGTAATCGCCAGCGATGAAATCTCGATGAAGTTCATCATGTTTGAGGGTACTATAGAGCCGTCCTGGAAGAATATTCCGAAGAGAACCAGTCCGAACGCCGCTACCCAGCCTATGATAAGTGATAAATTCAAAACATATCCCTCGCTTTTTCTTTTTATGTGGTTTATCGAGAGGTCTCTCTCGAGAGAATATTTATGTCAAAGGCTCGTCGTTTTCGGAGAAAGCGTGCTTAAAACGCGCCTGCCTTTTGAGCCTTGAATTTTCAAAAATTTTTTGCTGTATCTCGTTCATGCTTTCGCGAACGATGTAGCTATGCCCGTTTTCAAGCACGATAACGGTATCGGGCGTTTCATTTACCGTTTCGATAAGATTTTCGTTGAGCATAAACTCTTTTCCGTCGAGCTTTGTAAGAAAAATCATAAATTACCTCAAATTCCCGCCCAAATGCCGCGGAGATTGCTCCCCGCGGCTTGCGGGTCAAAAATTATTATCTCTTGAGCGAGAGCAATTCCTCAAGCATGGTATCCGACACCGTGATAACACGGGAGTTTGCCTGATAGCCGCGCTGGGTGGTTATCATGTTGGTGAACTCGTCCGCGAGGTCAACGTTGGACATTTCAAGCGTACCCGAGAGTACAACGCCCGTGTTGCCCGAGCCGGGGATTCCGAGCTTCGCAGGACCGGAAGCTACCGTTTCCTGGAAATTCGTGCCGCCGACTTTCGCGAGACCGTTCGGGTTGTCGAAAGTTGCCAGGTCAATGCGCCCGAGGACCATAGTGCCGAAAATGGGGTGCGTGCCGATTATCGTGCCGTCCTGCTGAACCTTGAGTTCAACGTCCTTTATCGACTGCGGGTCGCCCGTGCGGCCGTCGGTCAGCGCGAACGTCGAAAGTCCCTTTGCAACTTTCGTGAAGAAGGAGTCGTCGCCGCCCGCAGGAGTGATTGACGGGTGTCCCGAGAAGAACGCGTCTCTCGTGCCGGGATTCCACACCTCGGTCTTGTAGTTGTAGAAATCTTCCTCGGTTGTGGGAGCGGTATAACCGTCGGGCGCAGGATTAGCCGCCGTAATATCGCCTTGTGCAAAAGCTGTACGAACGCCGTTTGCGTCATATTTTTCAGTCAAAACCGTACCGTCCGGTCTTGTTATCGTTACCGTATAACCACCTGTTCCATCTGCGGCAGGAGTTGTCTCTCTCTTGAAGACATTTCCCGTGTAGCCTACGCCGTAATCAAGACCCGAGATGTCGTTGAAGATGATTATCTTCTTGTCGTCGCCGTTTGCCGCGCGTCTGATAGCCTCGTTTACGTCGGCAATCGTGGAGTTTGCGCAGACGCTTACCGTAAGGGTGTTTTCGTCCCAGACAGCCTTTGTCTTGTCATAGCCCGAAACATACGAGAAAACTACCTTATAATCGTTCGAGAACGCGCCCTTTTCCTGAACATCCAAGTCCAACAGACCCGAAGCTATGGAAGCGTCCTTTACGCCGAAAAGCTGCTCGGTAACACCGGCGGCGTCATCAGCCGGCTCGCCGAACCACTCTTTCAAAGCCGCCTCACGTCCGCCTGCGGTTGTCGGTACTACGAAGGAGTCAAGCGAAAGTCTCGGAACGTTGGGGTTATCCTCAAGGAATTCCTTGATTGCGTCCTGAATATCGCCCGCGGTGGTGTTGGTGCAAATTGAAACAGTCCATTTACCGTCAGCATATTCAACCTTAGGAGGAGCTTCGCCGTCAACAAGCTTTACATTTACGCTGTCTCTGTTGGTGTTATCATCAACCGAGAAAGCCATATAGCCCCACTCACCATTGTCAAACTTGTGGTCGATTTGGCAGGTTGCGTTTGTCGTGGTGAACTTCAGCCCCGAAACGCTGTTTTTGCCCGCAACGGACTGCGGCTCGTCGGGGATAGACTCAAAATCGAACGAAAGCTCTACATCATCGGGAAGCGAAACGCCGCCCGCCTGGAGTGCCTGATTTATCGCGTTCTCAAAATCCTGCTCCGACTCGTACTGCTCATCGGAATTGAAGTAAATCGAGAGGATATTGTTAGCGTAAGTAGCATACGGATACTGGCTTTCTACAAACGTAACCGACATATTGGTGTAATCCGACGGCGCGGTAACTGACAGCGTAACATTTGTGCCCGCGATTTTCTTTGTAGCGGAGGAAGCGTGCGCGTCGGTATCGGGGATTACAAGTCTCAGAATTTCCGAACCCGCAGCCTGACCGTCGCTGTTGCCCGTAACGCCGAGAACGTGATAACCGTCGGCATTTACGACATAGCCCTCTTCATCGACATTGAAAACGCCCGCTCTGGTGTAGAAAATATTTCCTGCGCCGTCCATTACCTGGAAGAAGCCCTGACCGTTTATCGCCATATCGAACGTGTTATCCGACTGAGTATAGCCCGACTGGGTCATATTCGCGGTGGTGGTGTTCATCTGAACGCCGTAACCTACCTGTCTGGGGTTTACGCCGCCCAAAGTCGCCGTAGCCGCCGAAGGGCTGCGCTTTGTCTGGTAATAAACGTCCTTGAACGTAACAACGTCCGCTTTGTTGCCGACAGTGTTTACGTTTGCGATGTTATTACCGATAACGTCCATTCTCTGCTGGTGGGTCTTAAGACCCGAAACGCCCGAATAAAGTGATTTAACCATAAAATTGACCTCCAAAATAAATTTCTCTCTCACCGTGCGAAAACCTCAATCGCAGGTTTTCGTATGAATTCCCGAAGGTCCGTTCATTATCAGATGATCACGGTAGAGTCAATATTAGTGAAAATGCTGCCTTTTAATTCCTCTTGAGGAATGGTAGTAATTACCTTGTTGTTTTTTACGCTCACAACAAAAGCGTTTGTTCCCACAAGAACCAGCGCGTCGTTGCTGCCCTTATCCGCCGCAATTTCAACGCCCTTGTTAAGCCTGTCGAGCGTATCGCCCGAGGTGATGTCGATACTGCGTTCGGAAAGCCGCTGCATAGCGTGTTTTGAAAACTCAACGCCTTGTTTTTCGGCAATTTTTTCCCGCAGCGCGTCCGCAAAGCTTTCGCCCGCGTTTTCCGCCGTCTGCGGAGCGACGCCCGCCGTGCCTACAGCCGTGCCCGTGGTAACGCTTATTTGATTTCGGAGCGCAAGATACTCGCTTATAAGCATATTAGCCTCCTTGCCCTATGTTTATCACGATTCCTCCAGATCGGGAACGTCCTCGATTTCCTCCGAACTATCGCCCTCATCGCCGCCTTCAACCTCGTCGGTGGTGTTGTCGTCGGGTTCTACGGGTTCTGTTCCGTCAACCTTGTCGTCAGCACTGTCTCCGGGTTCTGCGGGTTCGGTATTATCGGGATTTTCGGGATCAACAACCGACGCGTAAGTAACCTCGGCAATATCCTCCATAGCGTAATTTTCTCCGCCCACGAGAACGCTTATTTTGCCGTCCTTAACGCTTATTGCGTCGATAAATCCGTAAATCGGACCGTTTTCGGTGTTGATGGTTGCAAACATTCCGACCATCATAGCCGCTCTTGCAATTCTGTCGCCGAGATTGGACGAACCGTAGCTGCCGCTTGCGGAATCTCCCGCCTGAACGGAAGTGATTTTCGAGATGTCGAAATCCTCGCCGTCAATAGTTACCGTAAAGGTATCTCCGCTTTTAACCACCTTGTCGACAACGCCCGTTTTCATAACGAGGTCTGCGCCGTCCATTTTAGAGCCCGTAGCGATTTTCCCGACCAGCGACGACGCGTAATTTGCCATAGCGTACTTGCTGGAGTCCTGCATATACTGCATTGACGAGAATGTCGCAAGCTGCGAGATAAACTCGGTGTTGGTGGTAGGCTCAAGCGGGTCCTGATTGCTCATTTCCGCAACCAGAAGGTTCAAAAATGTCTCCTGACTGATAAGGTCCTTATCCGCGTCGATATAAAGGTCTTTATACTTCTCGTGATTTGCCCTTATCTGATCCGCCGAAGAGAGCGCGCCGGAAATATCCGGTATCATATCTGCCATTGTGTTTCCTCCTTTTCAAAAAATTACATTGCCGCGATAATGTCCGCAAACGACCGTTCTTCCTCGTCATTATCGGACTTTTTGCGGTCCTCGCGGTAGTAGGGGTTCTTAGAGCTGCCGTTGTAGTCCTGCGCTAAGGTTTCCTGCTGACTTTCGCGGACCGTCTGCCAGCTTTCAAGCTGAACTCCGTTGTTTTTGAGATTGCTCTGCATAAGCTCGCTGTGCTGTTCCAGAAGCCGCTGGGTTCTCGCGTTTTCAGCCATAATAGTAACCGAAACCGCCCCGTCAGCCGCCTTTGTAAGCTTCACGGTGATTTTTCCGAGCTCCTCGGGATTAAGCATCAGAGAATACTCGGTATTTTCCTTGTTTTCCTTAACAGCCTCCTCCACAAGCTTCATGACCTGTGACGTAAACTCCTTCTGCGAAACAACAAGAAACTCGCCGTTGTCCTTTCTGAAAATCATCTGACTTTCCGAAATGTTCGGCTGTAAGCTCGAGGTCTTTCCGATGTTCTCCTGCGGCTTTTGCTCCGTTTCGGGCTTCTGCTTAGCGTTTTTGAGCATTTCAAGCTCCTCGCTTATCGCCTTTGCCCTGTCGGACCTCTGTGCGGGCTCATCGGTCTTTACAGCCTCATTGCCGACAGCCTTTGCCGATTTGTCCTCCATGACGTCCTTCAGTCCTTTTGCCGCATCGCCTTCGTTTTCGGCAGCCACAGGTTCGCTTTGCTCGGTAACTTTAACCTCGCCAAGCTCGCCGTTCTTTACCGCCTCGCCCAGAACCTTTGAAACATCGTCGGTCTGTGTGTTTTCCGCAGCCTCGGACACGCCCTGAACGTTCTCTTTGCTTTCGCTCGGCACGAACGTATCGCGGTTTTCCCTTGCCTGTTCTTCAGCGACCGCGTCAACGTGATTTTCAACGATCTGCGCGAACACGGAATTATCAGCCGCGCTGTCCTGCTCGCCCTCCACCGGGAACGGAAGCGTTTCACCCTCGGGTATCGGTTCGCTTATCCCGTCAAGCATGGTGACCTTGTCCTCAGCCTCGCGCTCGTTGTGCTTTTCGATAACCTCGTAGATAGCCATAACTATCATATCCTCAAGCGTCATCGAGAAGCTCTGCTGAAGCACAGCCGCCTTTGCGGGATCGAAAACGGTATCCTCGGATTCCTCCTCGTCCTCCTCGACAAGACCCTCTTCGTCCTGCGCGTACTTTTTGAGGACAACAATTGCCTTCAAAAGGTCGTAGGTAAGCTTTTCCTTCGGCACCTCCTCGACCTTCACGTCGCCCCTGAGAATCATTCTCGCAAGCTCCATCGGGTCGTCGGGAAGCGCGTCAAGCTCGGTAAAATCCGCCGCAGGCGCGCTGCTTTCAACCGTCAGGGTCTCGGCTTCGACCGTACCGCTCCCTCCGAATTCGTTCAAAATCTTCGCGAACTGCGCGGTCTGCGCGTCTTCAAGCTTTCCAAGCTGCTCGAGTCTCTGCGGGAGATTAGCGTCGCTTATCATAAAGTCCGCCCTATTCCCGCTGCTGTACATAGAAACCGCCATTGTTTCACCTCCTTAAAAAATAATTTATATATCAAGGCTTTCGCCGTTGATAACGAATTTACTGCTCCGCAGCGGAAATTGCCGCACGAACCGTGCTTCCGCTTACGAATTCCTCGATAAACTGCTCGTTTTCCTTGCCTGCGGCGGCGTTGTACTCCTCAAGCTGCTTTTCCTCCAGCTTTTCGAGAGTCCGAACCTCCTTTGTCGCCTCGACAACAACCTCAAGCTGATTTTCAATCTCGTGCTTTTTTTCCTCGGCAAGCTGCTCTTTAACGTGAATTTCCTGCTGCAACGTCACAATATAACGCTTTCGCATGGAAATATCGCTTGCCGTAGAGCCCAGCATACACACGCGTTCAAGCTGTTCGCTCTGCTCGGCGACCTTCTCGATAAGAAGCTCTCTCGCGTCCTCGATGCGCTTTAAATCCGCCTGAAGCAGCGCAAGAGCATTTTTCTGCCTGTCAAGCTCCTGTTCGCGGAAATCCTTGAGCTTTTGCAGCGTAAACTGAAATTTCTTCACTCAAAATCACCCTCGTTACTTGTCGCTGACGGCGTCGATAAGCCGCAGAACGGTCTCGTTAAAGCTTACGCTGTCCTCCACCGCCTGCATAAGAAACCCGTTTATCGCGTCTATCTTATTTATTGCCTCGTCAAGCTGGGGATTTGTCCCGTGCTTGTACGCGCCTATCGAAATTAAATCGTAATTCGAGTTGTACAGCGAAAGCAAATTCCGCAGTTTCCCCGCCGCCTCTTTATGCTCGGGAGTGGCAATCTCGCTCATCAGACGGGAAACGCTCGAAAGTATGTCAATAGCGGGATAATGGTTCTGCGCCGCTATTTTACGCGAAAGAATTATGTGTCCGTCGATAATACCGCGGACGGTATCGGCAATCGGCTCGTTTGTGTCGTCGCCCTCGACCAGCACCGTGTAAATCCCCGTAATAGAGCCCTTCGGGAAGTTC
>CANRIQ010000059.1 GCA_947630655.1 uncultured Clostridia bacterium
GACCGAGAATTTCCATTATCTCCGAGGGGTCGGACGCTCTCTTCAGAGATAATGGAAATTCTCGGGAAAAAATGACCGTCTGAAAGGAGCCGTACATGGATAATATCGAGGACATTCTCCGTGTGCTGGCGGAGGACGACGAGAATGCAGACAGCGCAGATAACTCGGAAAACACGGACAGTGATAGCTGCGATAGCGTCGAAAAAAACGACTCCGACGGGCTTTTTTCGGGACTTGACCCGCAAATGCTGTTGAGTCTGCTTGCGGCGTTTGAAACGCTGAACCAGCCCGACGACAACGAGCGTTTTTTGCTCGCGCTGAAGCCCCTTCTGCGGGAGGAAAACCGCCGCAAGGTGGATTCCGCAATACGGCTTATGAAGCTGTTTTCGCTGCTGCCGCTAATCCGCGATCTGGGGATTTTCGGGGAGCTTATGTCATAAGGAGGCAGGTTTTATGGTGTACGACAACTCACAGTCCTCGCTTTACAGAGCGGTGAGACGATATAACGGCGAACAAGCGGAAAAACAAGCCTGCGATATTCCCTCGGACAAGAAATGCTCCGATGACAGGCATTTTGAGCGAAAAGAGCATAGAGAACATAGAGAGCACAAAGAGCATTTCGAGCATAATGACCATTTCGAGCATAAAGAGCATTGCCAAAGCCCAAAGCGCGGTTTTACCGATAACATCTTCTCCGACAGGGATATGATGCTTATCGCGGGGCTGATTTTCGTTCTTCTCTCGGAAAAGGCGGATAATAAGCTGATTTTGGCTCTCGCGCTGGTGCTGTTAGGTTAAAATGCACAAAAAATCCCTCGGCTACAGCCGTTTTTTTGGGAACGAATAGATTTGCTTTTTCGGCTTGTCTATGGTATAATATAAAGGGTGCATTTTAACCGAGAAATTGGCGTTTTATAATATGCCGTATAACGTCAGAGAAAACGGCATTTCACCGCCCTCGTGTTTTTCGCACGGGGCGTTTTTCAACTTTCCCGTATGGAGGGGCTTGATGTTTAGTAAGATAAAAGAGGATATAGCGTCGATAAAGGCGAGGGATCCCGCTGTTCATTCGTCGCTGGAGGTGTTTTTCCTTTACCCGTCGTTCAAGGCGGTGAGGAGCTACCGTATGGCGCATTGGTTTTACGAGCGGAAGCATTATTTTATTGCGCGCTGGATTTCCCAGCGTTCGCTGAAGAAAACGGGCATAGAAATTCACCCCGGGGCGAAAATCGGAAAGGGTCTGTTTATCGACCACGGTTCGGGGGTGGTTATCGGCGAAACTACGGAAATCGGCGATAACTGCACGCTTTATCAGAACGTCACCCTCGGCGGTACGGGAAAGGACGTCGGAAAACGTCACCCGACGCTCGGGAATAACGTTATGGTGGGCGCAGGCGCGAGGGTCTTAGGTCCGTTTAAGATTGGGGACAACTCAAAAATCGCTGCAAATGCGGTGGTTCTCGAAGAGGTTCCGCCGAATTGCACGGCGGTGGGCGTTCCCGCGAGGATTGTGCGCCGCGACGGCGTTCGCATAAACAACAGCGAGCTTGACCAGATACATATTCCCGACCCCGTTTCGGAAATTCTGTGCGAGCATCTTATTCATATTGAAAAGCTTGAAAAGCAGGTTGAAAGCCTGAAAAAGGAGATAAGCGTTCTCGAAGGTTCAAAAAATAAAGAGGAGTGAACTTAATGCAGATTTACAACACAATGACGAGAAAAAAGGAGGAGCTCAAGCCCGTCACCGAGGGCACGGTGAAGATCTATTGCTGCGGTCCGACGGTGTACAACCTTATTCATATCGGCAACGCGAGGGCTTTGTGCGTGTTCGATACGCTGAGAAGATACCTCGAATTCCGCGGGTATAAGGTGCTTTATGTGCAGAATTTCACCGACGTTGACGATAAAATTATCAAGAAGGCAAACGAGCTCGGCAAAACCGCGCTTGAGGTCTCCGAAAACGCGATAAAAGAGTATTTTATCGACGCCGAGGGGCTTAATGTGCGGCGCGCGGACGTTCACCCGAAGGTTACCGAGAATATGGACATAATTATCGATATTGTGAAAACTCTGGTGGACAAGGGTTATGCGTATGTTGTGGACGGAGACGTTTACTTTGAAACGGCAAAATTCCCCGAATACGGGAAATTGTCTCACCAGCCGCTTGACGATTTGAAGGCGGGCGCGAGAATTGAAGTCGGCGAGAAAAAACGCGACCCTATGGATTTCGCGGTGTGGAAGGCTGCAAAGCCCGGCGAGCCGTATTGGGAGTCGCCGTTCGGGAAGGGGCGTCCGGGCTGGCATATCGAGTGTTCGGCGATGTCAAGGCATTATATCGGCGACACGATAGATATTCACGGCGGCGGCGCGGACCTTATTTTCCCGCATCACGAAAACGAAATCGCGCAGAGCGAGTGCGCGACGGGGTGCGCTCTGGCGAATATCTGGATGCACAACGGCATGCTGAATGTCGATAATAAAAAGATGTCGAAGTCGGCGGGGAATTTCTTCCTCGTGCGAGATATGGCGGCGAAATTCGGCTACGAGCCTATCCGCTTTATGCTTCTTTCCGTGCATTACAGAAGTCAGCTGAATTACACGGTTGAAGTAATCGAAAGCTGTAAGGCGGCTCTGACAAGGCTTTACAACTGCCGCGGCGCAATGGAGCGCGCTCTGGAACACGCTCCCGAGGGCGAAGCGAGCGGAGCGGCTCTCGAAAACGTGAAAAATGCCCGCGAGGCGTTTATCAAGGCGATGGACGACGATTTTAACACCGCGGACGGCATTGCGGCGGTTTTCGAGCTGGTGCGCGTGATAAATACCGAGCTTAATTCGGCGGAAATCACAAAAGGGACAATTTCGGCGTATTTAAATGAATTTACGGCATTGACAAACGTGCTTGGTTTGTTGTATAATAAGGGTGAGGAAGAAATTCCCGCCGAGGTGCAGGAACTTCTCGAGCAGAGGAAAGCCGCCCGCCGGGCAAAAGATTTCGCGACGGCGGACGCTTTGCGCGACAAAATCACGGCTATGGGTTATATTGTCGAGGAAACTCGTCAGGGCACGGTTGTAAAAAAGGCTTAAACACAAAAGGAAGGGTTTTATGAAGCTAAAGAAGTTAATAGCCTGCACACTTGCGGCATGCACATTGCTTGCGGGCTGCAAGGATAATAACAAGAACGGGGACGAAAGTTCCTCAAGGGATAAATCGGAGAGCGCGGAAAGTTCGGGCAATTCATCAACAACGTCGGAGGAAGTAAATTCTATGATTACAAGCAATAAGCCGAAGGAAATCGACGGATTTTTGGGAAATACGGTTGAAGTCGCGCCGAAAGCGGGCGACCTTATCGCGACTTTTGAAATCGAGGGCTTCGGCACGATAAAGGCTGTGCTGTTCCCCGAGGCTGCTCCCATGGGCGTGGAGAATTTCCAAAAGCTTGCTGACGCGGGATATTATAAAGGACTTACCATACACCGCGTTATAAAGGATTTTATGTTTCAGGGCGGCTCGCTTAACGGCGACGGCACGGGCGGCGACGCTATGGTAAGCGACGACGCGGGCGACGGCGAATTCGGGATTGAAACCGCCCAGAACGCCCGCCATTTCTACGGCGCGCTGTGCTATGCGAATGCCGGGGGGCGCAATTCCACTCAGTTTTATATTGTCAACAACAAGAGCGATACCGATATTACCGAATATGATTTTGACAGCTACAAGAGCACGGTAGAGCAGATAAACGCCATTATAAACTCGGCAAGGGAGCAGGGCATAAGCGACGAGGATATGAGATACGCTCTGTATTATACGTACGGACAGGATTTGCTTTCTCAGGGGCAAAGCTGTCAAAACGTTCTTGACTGGCTGGCTGACGCTCCGAAAGATATTGCCGAACGTTACAAGGAAAAGGGCGGAACGCCAAGCCTTGACGGCGGTTACACCGTTTTCGGACAAGTCTACGAGGGATTTGACGTTATCGACGCTATTTCGGCTGTGGAGGTCGAGGATAACGGCAGCGGCGAGAAATCGTCCCCGGTTCAGGAAATAATCATCAAAGACGTTACGGTTACGGAATTCGCGGGATAAGGAGGAATTATGAAGCTTCTGAAACTTCGCAATGCGATTATAAGCGCGGGTCTGGCGGCTTGCTGTTTGCTTTCGGGCTGTAAAAGTCAGTCGGGAAATACGGGTGTTGTGATAGAGCTTGAAGAGGGCGATAAGGTCGCTGAAATTGACATTGAGGGCTATGGCATAATCAAGGCTAAATTGTTCCCGGACATCGCTCCGAACGCAGTTGACAATTTAACTCAGCTTGCCGAAAGCAATTATTACAACGGGCTTAAAATTCACCGCGTGCTGAAGGATATGTGCATACAGGGCGGGTCGCTTAACGGCGACGGCACGGGCGGCGAGTCCCCACTGAACAACGACGGCGTTTTTGCGAACGAGATAAGCACCGATGCGCGGCATTTTTACGGCGCGCTTTGCACGGTGAATATCGACGGCTCGAACGCTACGCAGTTTTACATTGTCACCTCAAAGGCTACCTGCGATATAAGGGATTATTCCGCCGATCTTATCAGCCAGAAGGCGCAGACGTTTACCGACGCTAAAACGGGTCTTGCGGAGGACGATCCTTCGCTTGACAGCCTTACCGTTCAGGAAACGTATTACAGAAACCTTGCGGAAATGATTGAAAAAGCCGATTACGATACTGCGGCGAAGTACGCAACCGACGGCGGCTATCCCATGTGGGACGGTCTGGATACGGTTTTCGGGCAGGTAATAGAGGGCTTTGACGTGCTTGATAAGCTCTGCGCGGCGGAGGTTACCGGAAACAGCCAAGGCGAGCTTTCAAAGCCGGTTGAGGACATTGTAATCAATTCGGTTAAGGTGTATGAGTATGTTCCGCCCGAGCCCGAACCCGAGGAGTCCTCGTCAAAGAAAAAGAAGTAACAACATTTTAACGCATAAAAATACCGCGGCAGGAAAATTGCCGCGGTTGTTTTTTTTCTTATTCCGAGAGCTTTTTTCGGATATATTCCTGAATTGCCTTCGGGGAAGCAGCACCCTTAAGAGCCTTGTTCGCCTGCCCCATAAAGAACCCGAACACCTTCTGGTCGCCGCTCCTGTACTGCTCGACGGCTTTGGGGTTGTTCGCGATAATCCCGTCCACCACCGCCGCAAGCGCGCCGCTGTCCTCTTTTATCCACAGATCGTCTCTGTCGGCAATTGCTTTCGGATCGCCGCCGTTTTCAATCATCTCGCGGAGAATGGTTTTCGCGTTAGCCTGCGAAATTTTGTCCGTCTGCATAAACTGAACCAGCCTTGCAAACTCCCGTCCGCCGAATTTCAACGCGTCCATATCCGCCTCGCCGAGGTTTATTCTGCGCATAAGCTCGCCGATTATATAATTCGCAACGGCTTTCGGGTTGTCATACTCCGACACCGCCTCTTCAAAGAAATCGCACACGCGCTTGTCCCCGACGATAATGTCCGCGTCCGCCTTCTTTATCGAATATTCCGAAACATAGCGTTCTATCCTCTGCTCTGGAAGCTCGGGGATAGAATTTTTAATCTCCTCCAGCTCCTCTTCGGTGAAAATTATCGGCGGAATATCGGGGTCGGGGAAATATCGGTAATCGTGAGCGTCCTCCTTCGAGCGCATAGCGACGGTTTCGCCCGCCTGCTCGTTGAAACGGCGCGTTTGCTGGATAACACGTTCGCCGTTGTCGAGAAGCTCCTCCTGACGCTCAATTTCCGCTTCAATAGCGCGGGTTATCGCCTTTAAGGAGTTCAGGTTTTTAAGCTCTGTTCTCGTTCCCAGCTCCGTTGAACCCTTTGGAGCTATCGATATATTCACATCGCACCGAATAGAGCCCTGTTCCATCTTGCAGTCGCAGATCCCCGCGTATTGCAGCAGCAGCTTTATCTTTTCAAGGAACGCTATAACTTCGTCTGCGGAGTGAAAATCGGGCTCGGTGACAATCTCGATAAGCGGAATACCGCAGCGGTTGTAGTCCGCAAGGGAAATTCTGTTTACATCGTCGTGAACCAGCTTTCCCGCGTCCTCTTCAAGGTGAACTCGGTTTATGCGGATAATTTTTTCTTCTCCGTCAACGTTAATTTTAACGTTCCCCGAAAGGCACACGGGACGGGGCATCTGGGAGATCTGATACGCCTTCGGGAGATCGGGGTAGAAGTAGTTTTTTCTGTCCCATTTCGTAAAGCGCGAAATCTCGCAGTTCATTACATATCCCGCTTTGATGATGTATTCAACAGCCTTGTGATTGAGCACGGGAAGCGTCCCGGGAAGCCCGCTGCACACAGGGCAGCAGCGGGAATTCGGAGTTCCGCCGAATTCAGCCGAGCAGGTGCAGAATACTTTGGAGTCAGTAAGCAGCTCCGCGTGAATTTCAAGACCCATTGTAGGAAAATATGCGCTCATACCGACACCTCCTTATATTTTCGGAGCAACGGGCGTAAAGCCCTGCTCCCAGGCGTTCGCTGTCTGCAAAATCGTCTGCTCGTCGAAACGCCGTCCTATAATTGACATTCCTATAGGCAATCCCCCGTCGGTATACCCGCAGGTGGTGGAAATTCCCGGAAGTCCCGCGATATTCACCGTGACCGTGCAAATATCCGCCATGTACATCTTAACGGGGTCGTTGTCCTGCGCGCCGATTTTGTAGGCGGGCGTGGGAGCGGTGGGCGTTAAGATAACGTCAGCCTTCTCGAACACCTCGTTGTATTCCTTGATAATTTCCTGCTTCAGCGCGAGAGCTTTTTTATAATATGCGTCGTAATATCCGCTTGAAAGCGCGTAGTTTCCAAGCAGAATGCGGCGTTTAACCTCCTCGCCGAAACCGCGTGAGCGGCTGTCGCGGATAAGTTCCTCGTAGGTTCTGCCTTCGCCGCGGAAGCCGTACTTTATCCCGTCAAAGCGCGAGAGGTTTGAAGCCGCCTCGGCGCAGGCGATAAGGTAGTACGCGGGGATAGCGTATTTAAGCCCCGGAATGGAGCATTCAACCAACACCGCACCTTGCTTTTCAAGCTCATTGGCGGCGTTTGTAACATGTTCTCTTACAACGCTGTCGATGTCCTCCGAGAAAAATTCCTTCGGCATGGCGATTTTAAGACCCTTTATCGGCTCTCCGAGCTTTTCGGTAAAATCGGGAACGTCACGCCTTGCGGAGGTTGCGTCGCGGCGGTCGTGACCGCATATTGCATTCAGCAAAATTGCACAATCGTAAGCGTCGTGAGCAATAGGACCAATCTGGTCAAGCGAGCTTGCAAACGCCACCAGCCCGTAGCGGGAAACACGCCCGTAGGTGGGCTTTATTCCCGTAACGCCGCAGAACGACGACGGCTGGCGGATAGAACCGCCCGTGTCCGAGCCGAGAGCCGCAGGAGCAAACGCCGCCGCAACTGCCGCCGCAGAGCCTCCCGAAGACCCTCCCGGAACGCATTCGAGGTCGTAGGGGTTCTTTGTCTTCGCGAAAGCGGAGGTCTGCGTCGAACCGCCCATTGCAAACTCGTCCATAGACGCCCGTCCCAGCAGAACATACCCTTCGGCGTTCAGCTTTTCGATAACCGTCGCGTTGTACGGCGGAATGAAATTCTCCAGCATACGGCTTGCACAGGTCGTGCGGACGCCGTCAATGCAGATGTTGTCCTTCACCGCAAGCGGAATTCCCGTAAGCGCGGAGGATTTCCCCTCGTCAATCATCTTCTGCGCGCGCACTGCCGACTGTTCCGCTTCATTTTCCGTCACGGTAATGAACGACAGCACTTTTCCGTCTTTTTCCTTAATTCTCTTCAAATACTCCCCGCAAAGCTCCTTCGCGCTTATTTCCTTGGCGTCGAGAGCGCGGCGCAGTTCGCGGATTGTGGCTTTCGTAATATCCATATTTTTCCTGTGCCTCCTTATTCCACGACTTTGGGGACTACATAGCACCCGTTGCTGCTTTCCGTGTTCGAGAGCAGCTTCTCCGCGGGAGTGCTTTCCTCGGCGACATCCTCGCGGGTATCGCAAAATCGTATCTCGCAGCCGTCCTTGGTGTCGTCGTATTCGAGGTCAAAGCTTTTTATCTCGTCCATAAGGTCGATAATGTCGCTCATCTCGCCCATGACTTTTTTCAGCCCCTCCTCATCGTAGTTCAGCTTTGAAAGCTCGCAGAGGTGCTGTATCGTTTTCAGTTCAACCGCCATAGCAATTTTCCTTTCTTTTGTAAATATTTGGTAATTCAAAAAATACAATATAAAATACACTTACTATTATAACCTGTTTTTGCAATTTTTTCAAGTGCAATTTTGCAAAAAATGCATTTTATGTAAATTTGGACATTTTAACGAAAATTTTGCATTATCGTACTCAACATTCTTGCAAAAAACACGAAAACGGCGGCTTTTCGTAAAACGTTCCCCCGAATGATAAACTAAATATATACAAAACGGTTATATTTATGCAGAAAACAGTTGAACATTTCCCCAAAAATGAAAGTTCCGAAAATTTTTCTTGCAAAATGCTCTTGACAATTCGGTTAAAGGGTGTTATAATAGTAATTGCCGAGCGGGCGAAATTCCGCGTTTTTCGCGTATTTTCAAGGAAATTTTCCCAAAACGGCAGGTTTTACAGTAAATGTCAATTATGAAACCTCACCGCGCGGTTTTCCGCACGGAAAAGAAAGACAAGGGTTTAATAAGGAGTGAATTTAATGTTACAGAGAGAGGGAGAAACGAGGATCCCTGCGGGCTGCGCCATCTCGGGATTTATCAACCGAAGCGGCAAACGCACGAACGGCGGCGTTATCGTGAATTCCATTGCGTGCATGCACGAGCGGTCGAACGGTCTGGGCGGCGGCTATGCGGGCTACGGCATCTACCCCGAGTATAAGGACCAGTACGCGCTGCATGTGTTTTACGATTCGGGCGAGGCGAGGGTAAGAGCGGAGGCGTTTCTTGACAGGCATTTTGACGTGGTGAATTTGTCGAGAATTCCCGTCCGCAAGAACCCGAATATCACCGATGAGCCGCTTATCTGGCGGTATTTTGTAAATCCTCTGCCCACAAAGCTTGCGGACAGCCAGCTTGACGAGCGCACATATGTCGCAAGATGCGTTATTAAAATAAACGACAAAATCGACGGCGCGTATGTGTTCTCAAGCGGCAAGAACATGGGCGTTTTCAAGGCGGTGGGTTACCCCGAGGACGTCGGCGATTTCTACCGTCTGGAGGAATACGACGGCTGGGCTTGGACGGTTCACGGGCGTTATCCGACGAATACACCCGGCTGGTGGGGCGGCGCGCACCCGTTCTCTCTGCTGGATTACACAATCGTTCATAACGGCGAAATTTCGTCCTACGACGCAAACCGCCGTTTTATAGAGATGTTCGGCTATAAGTGCAATCTGCTTACCGATACCGAGGTTATTACATATATAATCGATTATCTTCACAGAAGGCTTAATATGCCTCTGGAGGACGTTGCAAAGGTCATTGCTTCGCCGTTCTGGAGCGAGCTTGAAAGCGGGAAATTCTCCCCCGAGGACACCGAAAAATACCGCCATTTCAGGAATGTTTATTCAAGTCTGCTTATAACGGGTCCGTTTTCGATAATTCTCGGCTTCAACAACGGACTTATGGCACTCAACGACCGCCTGAAGCTCCGTTCCATGGTGGCGGCGGAAAAGGGCGACACGGTTTATATCTCTTCGGAGGAGTGTTCTATCAGAACCATGTGTCCCGACGTTGACAGAATATGGAGTCCGCGCGGCGGAGAACCGATTATTGTGACGCTTGATAAGGACGCGGAAAGGGGGAACAAGTAATGCCGATAAATTATATGAACCCTCTTTTCGAGGTTGTAAGAAATCCCGACAGGTGCATCAAGTGCCGCGTATGCGAACGCCAGTGCGCCAACGAGGTACATAAATACGACGCGGAGCTTGACCGCATGGTGGCTGACGAGATGAACTGCGTGGACTGCCAGAGATGCGTTTGCCTGTGTCCCGTGAACGCGCTTAAAATTCGTCCTAATGAAAATCATTTCCGCGATAATGCAAACTGGAATCAGCAGATAATGACCGAGGTCTACAAGCAGGCGAACAGCGGCGGCGTTTTGCTTTCCGCAATGGGTACGCCGAAGGAATACCCCGTTTACTGGGATAAAATCCTGCTGAACGCGTCGCAGGTTACAAACCCGCCGATAGACCCTCTGCGTGAGCCGATGGAGACCAAAACCTTCCTCGGCAAGAAGTCGCAGGCTATTTCCTACGATGAGAACGGCAAGGCGCATTACGAAAAAACGCCGTATCTGGAGCTTGATGTGCCGATAATGTTTTCGGCAATGTCTTTCGGTTCAATTTCCAAAAACGCTCACGAGAGTCTTGCGCGCGCCGCAACGGAGCTCGGCACGTATTACAACACGGGCGAGGGCGGCTTGCACGAGGATTTCTACAAATACGGCAAAAATACGATTTGTCAGGTGGCTTCGGGACGTTTCGGCGTGTTTAAGGGATACCTTGACGCGGGCGCGGCTATCGAAATCAAAATGGGACAGGGCGCGAAGCCCGGTATCGGCGGTCATCTGCCGGGAATGAAGATAAACGACGAGATTTCCAAAACCCGTATGATCCCGAAGGGCACGGACGCTATCTCTCCCGCGCCGCATCACGATATTTATTCAATCGAGGATTTGCGGCAGCTTGTATTTTCGC
>CANRIQ010000060.1 GCA_947630655.1 uncultured Clostridia bacterium
CTTTATATCCGTACCGCGTCCCGCCATGTTGGTGGCGATTGTCACCGCGCCCTTTTTGCCTGCCTGCGCGACAATTTCCGCCTCGCGCTCATGGTTTTTCGCGTTCAGCACCTCGTGCTTTATGCCGCGCGCCTTAAGCAGCTTTGAAAGCTGTTCGCTCTTGGCAATGGTAACCGTGCCCACAAGCACGGGCTGCCCCTTATTATGACATTCTTCAACCAGATCGCACACCGCGCGGAGCTTCCCTTGAACGTTTTTGTAAATTCTGTCGTGATTGTCAATTCTGATAACGGGCTTATTCGTAGGAATTTCGATAACGTCAAGCGAATAAATCTGCCGAAACTCGCTTTCCTCCGTCATAGCCGTACCCGTCATGCCCGAAAGCTTTTTATACAGTCTGAAAAAATTCTGGAACGTGATGGTAGCAAGCGTTTTGCTCTCGTGCTGGACCTTAACGCCCTCTTTAGCCTCGATTGCCTGGTGAAGTCCCTGATTATAACGCCGCCCGAACATCAGACGTCCCGTAAACTCGTCGACGATAACTATCTCGTCGCCGTTGCCGTTGTCCTTGATAACGTAATCAACGTCCTTTTTCATAATGCCGTTTGCGCGGATAGCCTGATTTATATGATGCAGAAGCGTCATATTTTCGGGATCCATAAGGTTCTCCACCCCGAAATACTTCTCCGCTTTCGCAACGCCGTTCGGCAGCAGGTTGCAGGTCTTTTCCTTTTCGTCGACGAGGTAATCCCCGTCGAAGTCCTTGTCGTACTCCTCTTTAGTATCAATCTCGACAACGGTGTTCTTTACAAGCGTTTTCGCAAACTTGTCCGCTTTTTCGTACAAATCGGTGGACTTTTCGCCCTGCCCCGAGATAATAAGCGGAGTCCTCGCCTCGTCTATAAGAATACTGTCCACCTCGTCCACAATTGCGAAGTTGAACTCGCGCTGAACGAGGTCCTTCTTGTAAATGCACATATTATCGCGCAGATAGTCAAAACCCAGCTCGTTGTTTGTAGCGTAGGTTATATCGCACGCATAGGCGGCGCGGCGTTGGTCGTTGTTCATATCGTGAGCGATAAGTCCCACGGTAAGCCCCAGAAAGCGGTGAACCTTTGACATCCACTCGCTGTCGCGCTTTGCAAGATAGTCGTTGCAGGTGACAACATGAACGCCCTTGCCGGTAAGCGCGTTTAAATACGCGGGCAGCGTCGCGACAAAGGTCTTGCCCTCGCCCGTGCGCATCTCGGCAATTCGCCCCTGATGCAGCACAATTCCGCCGATTATCTGCACTGGATAATGCTTTATCCCGATAACTCTCGACGACGCCTCCCTGCACACCGCAAACGCGTCGGGCAGAATATCGTCAAGCGTTTCGCCTTTCGCAAGACGGTCCTTTAAAATACCCGTCTGAGCCTTAAGCTCCTTGTCGTCCATAGCCTGATATTTAGGCTCGAGATCCAGCACCGCCTGTTTAATCGGCTCTATGCGTTTAAGCTCTCTGGAGGAGTAGGTTCCGAATATTGATTTGATAATTCCCATTTTCAATCCCCTTATCTTCAAAAAAAGCGGCAGACCCGCACTCTTACAATACACATAAAATTATTATACAACATTTTTCCAAATTTGTCAACCACTCTTTTCACAAACCCGGAAAAGCACATAATACCGCGCGAAAAATCAAATAATAACGCCGAAAGGAGCTGAAAGCCATGTACCCCTATCCCACGCCCGACGACAAAAAGTCATGGGAGGAGATTTCCGACGAATATATGCGCGCGGCAGGCGGCACGGAATGCACGGGACTTATCCCCGCGCAGCCGCAGACGGACGAAGAGTTTGAAAATTACAACGAGTTATATGATTTTCTGCCGAACGCCGTTTCCGACGAGAAAAATGACGGCTGACAAGCCGATGTAATCGTTTTTACGGGTTTTCGCCTCCGATTTTTTAAGTCGGGGGCGAATTTATTGCCCGATAACGGGGTTTTTCGACTTTTCGGGCGGAAAAATCATTACAATTTGTTGAAAACCCTGTTGAAACGGTTAAAAAAATTCACAATTTTCGGGATTAAAAAACACTATCGCCGAGCCTCCCGCCGTTTTCAGCCTTGCAAACAGGAAAATATTGCCAAATTTCACGCTCTCACGCAGGAGAATGTCCTCCGCGCGGAGCTTTTTTACCCTTTTGACGAAAATTCCCGAAAAAAGGAGCAATTCCCCGCCCGATACGCGGTATTTCACCGAATGAAACCGAACCGCCGCAACTCCCCACACCGCGAATGCCGCTGCGAAAAGAACTGTCGGAACGCTTTTCGGGAATTCGCCGCGCATAAGAAAATGCTCCCCGAACAGCACCGCCGCCCAGAACGCCGCGCTTGCCGGAATAAAAACCGCATACCTTTTCTGCAATTTTTGCATTTTTTCACCGCCGTTTACTTATTAAAAATAAGATTTGCAAAGTTTAGTGTTTTTATGTAAATTGACGAAAAACATTCTCCCCCTTGACAAAATTTATCGGGGGTTGTAAAATATAAAGTGTATATATCTTTAGAAAACGGAGAATGTTCGATGCTTGAAATAAAAAACATCATCAAGGACTACGACACCGCGGGCGATAAGGTTCACGCGCTGCGCGGCGTGTCGATAAGCTTCCGCGACTGCGAGCTGGTGGCAATTCTCGGGCACTCGGGCTGCGGAAAAACAACACTCCTCAACATCATCGGCGGTCTGGATCAGTACACCTCGGGAGACCTCGTGATAAACGGGCGTTCCACCAAGCAGTACAAGGACCGTGACTGGGATACCTACAGAAACCACTCCGTCGGGTTTATTTTTCAGAGCTACAACCTTATCCCGCACCAGACGGTTCTTGCAAATGTGGAGCTTGCGCTGACGCTTGCGGGAATTTCCAAGTCCGAGCGCAGAAAACGCGCCGCGGAGGCTCTTGCAAAGGTTGGGCTTGCCGACCAGATGCATAAACGCCCGAACCAGATGTCGGGCGGGCAGATGCAGCGCGTGGCGATTGCGCGCGCTCTCGTAAACGACCCCGAAATCCTGCTTGCAGACGAACCGACGGGCGCGCTTGACAGCGAGACTTCGGTTCAGATTATGGAGCTTATAAAGGAGATTGCCAAGGACCGCCTTGTTATTATGGTAACTCACAACCCCGACCTTGCAAACGACTATGCGACGCGCATTGTGCGGCTGGTTGACGGGACGATTAAAAGCGATTCCGACCCGTATGAGCCGGAGACGGGCGATGTTTCCGAGAAGAAAAAATCGGGGAAAAAGCCCTCGATGAGCTTTGCGACCGCTCTCGCGCTCTCGCGGAACAATCTGATGACCAAAAAGGGCAGAACCTTCCTCACCTCGTTTGCGGGAAGCATCGGAATTATCGGCATCGCGCTTATTCTCTCGCTTTCAAACGGCGTTCAGCTTTATATTAACAGCGTGGAACGCTCGACGCTTACGTCCTATCCTATAGCTATACAGCAGGAAACTATAGATTATTCGGGGCTTATGGAGTCGATGATGGGCGTGCGGGAGGAGCAGGCTGCCGAGCGCGAGCCCGACAAAATTTACACAAACGACATTTCCACCGAGATGATGAAGACAATGCTCTCGGAAATGCAGGTAAACAACCTCTCGAAGTTTAAAGAGTACATCGAAAGCGACCCCAACGGCATTTCACAGTACATTTCCGAGATACAGTACAGCTATTCGCCGAACCTCTACATCTACGGCAGGGATCTGAACGACAAAATTCTCCGCGTGAACCCCTCCACCGTTATGGAGGCGATGATGGGGCAGTCTATGGCTGACAATATTTCCCAGATGGCAGGAACTTATTCCTCGCTTATGGGAGGCGGAATGGCGGGCGCATACGACGTGTGGACGGAGCTTCTCGGGAACGAGACCCTCAAAACTCAGTATGAGGTTCTTGCGGGACGTCTGCCGGAAAGCTATAACGAGGTTGTAGTGCTCGTAAGCGACAGAAACGAGGTATCGGATATTACTCTGTACGCGCTGGGTTTGCGCGACCAGTCCGAGCTTGAGGGCATGATGGCGAAGGTTATGGCGGGAGAAAGCTTTGACCTCGACACGGGCGATCTTTCGTTCACTTACGACGAGCTTATGGCAATGGATTTCAGGCTGCTTACGGCGTCGGATTTCTATCAAAAGCAGGACGACGGAAGCTATAAGGATATGCGGGACGACGAGGAGTTTATGGAAAAGGCACTCGAAGCCGCTCCCGATATAAAGGTAGTCGGAATTCTCCGCCCCGACGACGATTCTCTGCTTAATTCCTCAAATTCGGGCGGAATTGGCTATACTCACGCGCTGACGGAATTTATGATTGACCGCGTGAACAACTCCGAGCTTGTAAAGCTGCAAAAGGAAAATCCCGATGTGGATATTTTCACGGGAATAGAGTTCCCCGACGACTCCAAAGAGGAAAAGGAGCCGATGTCCCAGGAGGAGGCTATGCAGCTTATCATGGGAATGATGTCGGAGGAACAGCTTTCCGCGCTTTCGCAGACGCTTATAGCGGGGCTTACTCCCGAACAGCAGATGCAATTAGCGCAAATTCCTCCAGAGCAGGCGCAGCAGGCTGTTTTAGGCATGGCTGAACCGTCGGCAGTGTCGGCGGCGTTTATGCAGACGCTTACCGCGGAACAGCTTCAGCAGCTTATGTCGCTTACGCAGGAGCCGAAGTCCACCGAGGCTACCTACGACGGAAACCTTGAAATTCTCGGCGTTGCAGAGCTTTCAAAGCCTAGCGGGATACAGATTTACGCGACGGATTTCGACGGCAAGGAAAAGCTTACCGACCTCATTTCCGCATATAACGAACAGTGCGTTAAGGACGACCGCCAGGAGGACGTGATAAACTACACCGACTATATCGGGCTTATGATAAGCTCCGTTTCAACGATAATCGACTCTATTTCGTATATCCTTATCGCGTTTGTGGCGATTTCGCTGGTAGTTTCTTCCATTATGATAGGAATTATCACCTATATTTCGGTTCTGGAGCGCACAAAGGAAATCGGAATTCTGCGCGCGATGGGCGCGTCAAAGCGCGACGTTTCCAACGTGTTCAACGCGGAAACGCTTATCGTGGGATTTGCGGCGGGAGCTATAGGCATACTGGTCACGCTGGTGCTGAATATTCCGATAAATATAATTATAGAGAAGATAACCGATATCCCGAACGTTGCGATTTTGCCGTGGCAGGGAGGAATTATCCTCGTGCTGATAAGCATGGCTCTGACGCTTATTGCGGGTCTGTTCCCCGCGTCGGTTGCGGCAAAGAAAGACCCGGTAGAGGCACTGAGAACGGAATAACGGAAATATTGCATAAAAAATACAGACCCCGTGAATTTTCACGGGGTTTTTTTGTAAAATTTATAAAACATTCTTGACAAACGGATAGAATTTTTGTATAATATAAATATAATTATTTAGGAAGGTGGCATTTTTATGTCCAGAATAGGCAAAAAGCTGATAAGCTGCTTTTTGATCTGCCTTGTGGTGGCGATAGCTACCGTAAACACCATTGCTATGTTTATGTCCGCAAATATCATCCGGACAATCATGGCGGATCAGAACGCTTCAAGCGTAAAGGATATCAAGGCGAGTCTTACCGATGAGGTTTTCCGCCTGAGAAGCATATTTGAAACTATGGACAACCTTGGGCTTACGCTTCAGGGCAACGAAGAGGACGCTGCCATTATCTGGGAACTCCAGAAAAGCACCGACAGCGAATTTGCGGCGTTTTGCGATACCGCGGGAAATATGTATTTCAAGACCGAAAACTTCCCGCTTGCTGACTTTGACCCGTCCGACGGGCTGAACGGCGGCTATATGGGAGCGGTTGTGGATTCTGCCGCAAACCTTACAATACAGGTTTGCAAACCTATAGAGCGTAACGGCGAGACTGTCGGCACGGCGGTTATAGGTATGCTGCTTTCGGAGAACGCGTGGATTGACGAGATTAAGGAAAACACCGGCTCGGAAATCACGATTTTCAGCGGGGATACCAGACTTGCGACGACTCTTATAGACGAAAACGGAAACCGCGTTGTCGGAACGCAGATGAGCGAAAAAATCGCAAAAGATGTACTTAAGCCCGAGGGCGAATATCACGGCGAGGCAAAGCTGTTCGGGCAGAATTATTACGTTTCCTACGAGGTTATGACCGATATTCACGGAGACGCCTGCGGCGCGTACTTCTCGGGGTATTCCTCGCGCAGGACGGATTTGCTGAAGATAAACCTCATTATCATGACGATTGTCGCCGCGCTGGTAGTTGCGGCTATTGCAACGGTATTGATAATTTCCTTTAACAGGAAATATATCATCAACCCGATTTTGGAGGCAAACAAGGTTGCCGACGATATGTCTAACGGCAATCTCCGCGCAAACACGAGCAATTTCAAGTTCTCGAATGACGAGCTCGGAGACTTTGTACGCAAGCTGGAGGCTACCAAAAGCGAGCTTAATAACTACATAGGCGATATAAACTACGTTCTGTCGAGCATGGCGACGGGAGATTTCACCGTACAGCCGCGCGTGTCGTATCTCGGCGATTTTACGGATATAAAGACCGCTTTTGACAAAATCGAGGCTTCCCTGCGCGAGATTATCGGTCATATCCGCCAGTCCGCAAGCGATGTAAAGAACGGTTCGGAGCAGATTGCCGAGGGTTCGCAGGTTCTTGCAGAGGGCACGACGGAGCAGGCGGCGGCGATTGAACAGCTTTCCGCGTCTATTCAGGATATTGCGGATAAGGTTCAGCAGTCCGCCGAGAATGCCGCAGAAGCGTCCAAAATCTCCACGCAGACCTCCGACAAAATTATCTATCAGGACAAAGAAATCAAGAATATGCTCGGGGCAATGGACGAGATTAAGGAAAAATCCGACCAGATCCAGAATATTATCAAGGCGATTGACGATATTGCGTTCCAGACGAATATTCTCGCGCTTAACGCCGCTATCGAGGCTGCAAGAGCGGGAGCCGCGGGCAAGGGCTTTGCTGTCGTGGCTGACGAGGTCAGAAATCTTGCGGCAAAGAGCGCGGAATCCGCTCAGCAGACCGGAGAGCTTATCAACGCGACAATTCAGGCTGTCGATAAGGGCACGGTTATCGCTCAAAGCACCGCAGAGACCATGAAAGAAGTTACCGACCTCTCCGACAAGACAAACCGCTATATCAGCGACATTTCCGCGGCTTCGGAGGAGCAGGCGGAGTCCATTACGCAGGTGAAAATCGGCATCGAAAGAATTTCCACAGTCGTTCAGCAGAACTCCGCTACGGCAGAGCAGACCGCGGCGTCCTGCCAGGAGCTTTCGAGCCAGTCGGCAACGCTTGAAAGCGAAGTTGAGAGATTTAGAGCTTAAAACACAAACAGAAAGACCCGCGGGATTCCGTGGGTCTTTTGATTTTTAATTCGGACTCCGTCGATAAGCCGAGTTCTGTCGTGTATGATCATCTATCTAGCCCTGCCGTCGCCGGCAGGGTCAAGCCACCTTTCAACGAAGCGCGCCGAGCAGACGCGTTGCTCTCCGCACCAATCGGTGTTGCATCGGATAGGGTTTACACGGCAGTGCGGTCTCCCGCACTCCGGTGAGCTCTTACCTCGCCATTCCACCCTTACAGCTTTCGCTGCGGTATTTTTTCTGTTGCACTTGCCCTAAGGTCGCCCTCGGCTGACGTTATCAGCTATCCTGCTCTGTGATGCTCGGACTTTCCTCATTGCGCTCTCGCGCACCGCGATCATATAACGGAGTCCAATTTCTATTTTACCATAAAAGTTTTTCAATTGCAACAATTTTTCATAAATATTACACAAAAAATATTAAAATATTGCTTGACAAATTATTTTATTTATTATATAATTACAATGATGTGTTATAAAATTTAGTGAAAATCGGAGGGGGATTTTGACAATATGGGAAATGAAACCGTAGAGAATTATCATCTCAATTTTGTTACCGAGGAGTACGGCGAGGACGGAATTTTAAAAAAATTCGGGATTAAATACCCCGATAATTTCAATTTCGGGTACGATATAATCGACAAGTTTGCCGAGCTTGAGCCCGACCGCCGCGCGCTTTTTTGGGTGGATCTTGAGGGGAACGAAAAAATGCTGACCTACGGCGATCTGTCGCGGCTTTCAAACAAGGCGGCGAATATGTTTACCGCTATGGGCATCAAAAAGGGCGACTGCGTGCTGCTGACACTGAAGCGGCATTATCAGTTCTGGTATGTGCTTTACGCGCTTATCAAAATCGGGGCTATCGCTATCCCCGCGACGCATTTGCTCACCCCGAAGGACTTTGTTTACCGTTTTGACGCGGCAGACGTAAAAGCCGTGGTTTCAACACATCAGGGGTGCGTTGCGGAATACATCGAGCAGGCGGAGAAGAATTCCAAGGAGAAGCTTACGAAATATATCGTAAACGGCACGCGCGACGGGTGGGTCGATTTCGACAGGGAAATCGAAAAATATCCCGACACTATGGAAAGAATTCCCACAAAGGCTGACGAGCTGTTTTTGATGTACTTCACGTCGGGCACGACGGGATACCCGAAAATGGCTGTTCACGACCACACCATAGCTCTCGCGCATATCCAGACCGCAAAGCACTGGCACAAGGTTGACCCGAACGGGCTTCATCTTACGGTGTCCGACACGGGCTGGGCAAAGGCTGCGTGGGGCAAAATTTACGGGCAGATGGCTATGGGAACCTGCATTTTCGTGTATGATTTCGACAAGTTTATCCCCGAAAATATGCTTGCGATAATCGAAAAATACAGAATTACGACGTTCTGCGCGCCGCCCACGATGTACCGTTTCTTTATCAACGCGGGACTTGAAAAGTACGATTTGTCAAGCCTTAAATACTGTAATATCGCGGGAGAAGCACTCCAGCCCGAGATTTTCAACAAGTGGTACGAGGCGACGGGTCTGAAGCTTATGGAGGGCTTCGGGCAGAGCGAGTCTACCTGCATTATAGGCAATATAATCGGCATGGAGCCGAAGCCCGGTTCTATGGGCAAGCCTACGCCGCTGTACGAGGTTGACCTTGTGGCTAAGGAGGGCAATTCCGTGCCGCCGGGAGCGGCCGGGGAAATTGTCGTTAAAGGCGAATATACCAAGACTCCGGGGCTTTTCAGAGGGTATTACAAGCACCCCGAGCTTACCGATAACGTTTGGTACGGCGGTTACTATCACACGGGAGATACCGCGACGCGCGATGAGGACGGCTATTACTGGTATGTCGGGCGAAACGACGATGTTATTAAATCCAGCGGCTACCGCATAGGTCCGTTTGAGGTGGAAAGCGTTGTTGCGGCGCATCCTGCGGTTCTGGAATGCGCGGTGACGGGCGCGCCTCACCCGATACGCGGAGAGGTCGTAAAGGCGACTATCGTGCTGGTTGACGGGTACGAGCCGTCGGAGGAGCTTGCAAAGGAAATTCAGGACTTTGTTAAGCACAACACCGCGCCGTATAAATATCCCAGAATTGTAGAGTTTGTAAAGGAACTTCCGAAGACGGTAAGCGGGAAAATCCGCCGTGTGGAAATTCGCCAGAATGACCTTAAAAAGAATGAGGATAATAAATGAGCAAGAAATCCTTTGACGTAACTCACGAGGATATTTTAAGGTTTTTCGCGGACAAAGACCCCGCGCTCTGCCCGATACCGAAAGAATTCTGGCAAAAACGGCTCGGCTATATCCCGACAAAGCGCGTGTTTTGCGAACTGAACGGCATTGACCGCGACGAGCTTGACCACACGTTGTTTAAGCCGGAGCTTGTGGAGCTTTACAAGTGGATTTGCAGGAATTTTCACGATAACAGGAATAATCGGAACGGTTTTCTGACGCTGAAATATCTGCCCGAGGATTTCGACTCGATTTTGCTTTACGGAGAAAAAAACTTTACCCAGAAGTGGCATTTTTTCATTGCGTATTACGCGCGGCGGGAGTTTTACAGCACGGCGGAATGCGGCTTAGACAAAAAGCAGTTTATGTTCACGCCGCTGAAGGCGGACGCTGACCCGCGGATAGATTTGCGGAAGCTTAAGAATATCGAGCTTGTAATGTGGCTTTGCGCGGCGGCGGGGGTAAGCTCTCCGACTATGGCGAAATACACGGCAAATCCCGCCGCAAACCCCGAATTTGTTGACCGGGAGGATATGAAAATTCTCGCGGAGGAGATTGCGCAAAAGGTTAGGGAAACGCTTTAACGGCATAAAAAAACAGCCCCGAAAGTTTTTTCGGGGTCGGTTTTTCAGATTGTGAGAATTATCGCTTCGTACAGCGCGCAGAGTGCTTCGGCGGCTAGAAAGCCAAGAAACGATAATGTGAATTTTGCCCGAGGAGAACCCTCAAAGCGAATGCTTCCGCCGCGCAAAACGCGCATTATCGCCTGAGAGAAGCCTGCTGACGCGGACGCTCCGAGGGCGGTGACGACGGTGCTTACTATCGCCGCGGGGAGCAGCCTCCACTCCTCCGACGCGAAAACGCGAATTCCCCAGCCCATTGAGCAAATCATAGGGGCTGTCCACACCAGAATATCTCCTGCGGCGAAAAAGCCGAGTATGTATTCCGCAGCGAGGAATACCGCTCCGACTGCCGCACGGGAGCGGAAAATTTCGCCGAAGGTGCCGAT
>CANRIQ010000061.1 GCA_947630655.1 uncultured Clostridia bacterium
ATGGAGGGCGTCGGCACAAGTACGGCGGGTTTTGTCGGGCTTGCTGTGCGGGGTCCTGTGGGCGGTGTGCCGCAGCTTGTGACAAATTTCGCGGATTTCAAGAGAAAATACGGCGGGTATCTCTCCGCCTCGGAATTCGGGAAAAACCGCTTTCTGGCGTATGCTGTCGAGCATTTCTTCCTGAACGGCGGATCGAGAGCGTTTATTTCGAGAGTTGCTCCCGCGGACGCCAAGGCGTCGGAGGGGTGCGTTCCCGCGGACAGTCCTGTTTTGAAGATAACGGCTGCCGATGAGGGCGCATGGGGCGACGATATAAAGGTAATCATCACTCCCGCCTCTAAGGCTAAAACTCAGATACTTGAAGATCTGGGCGAGGGCAAATATAAGGTGAAAAAATCCGTAGGGTTCGACGCGGGCGATGTTGTCGCGCTGTCGGACGGCACGAGTGTTTCCTACAACAAGGTTGTTAAAAGTCAGGATAATGTAATTGAGTTTGAAAGCGAGTTTTCGGGGGAGGCTGTCGATACGGCTCTTGTGCCGAAAATCACTGTTTCCACCTGCGAGTTCAATCTCGAGG
Source organism: uncultured Clostridia bacterium (assembly GCA_947630655.1). Lineage (GTDB taxonomy): Bacteria > Bacillota > Clostridia > Oscillospirales > Ruminococcaceae > CAG-115. The sequence goes on from CANRIQ010000061.1 coordinate 578, forward strand.
CAAAATACGACGATATTGACGAATTTTACGCGGAATGTTCGTTTAACGTAACCTCGCCGAACTTTGTCGAAAATAAAACCGCAAAGTCGGCTGTTATCAAGGTTCACGCGGAGGGTACGCCCGAAAACGACCCGTTTGCGGCAATGTCCGACGGCGCGGACGTGGTTTCCGTGGATCTTAAGGGCGGCTCGAACGGCTCGAATGCGAGCGTTACTCCCGATACGTTTATGGGAGTTGACAACGGTCCGGGCAAGCGCACGGGAATTCAGGCGTTCCTCGATAATGACGTAGTATCTATTATGGCGGTGCCGGGAATTACCGACCCAAATGTTCAGCTTACGCTTGTCGCTCACTGCGAAAGCCTCGGAAGCCGCTTCGCTGTGCTGGATATGGACGAGGAACTCTCCAAAACGGACGAGATTATAACCGCGCGGAACGTTATTGACAGCACTTACGCCGCGATGTATCACCCGTGGCTGACGGTGTACGACCCGCTTGACAAGAAGAATATCAATATTCCGCCGTCGGGGTCGGTTATCGGCATTTACGCGAGAAGCGATAACTCAAGAGGCGTACATAAAGCTCCCGCAAACGAGGTTGTACGCGGCTGCACGGGACTTTCCGTTCCGTTCAACAAGGGCGAACAGGATATCCTGAACCCCAAGGGCGTAAATCTTATCCGTTCTTTCCCGGGGCAGGGAATAAGGGTCTGGGGCGCGAGAACGGCGTCCTCCGATCCGAGCTGGAAGTATGTAAACGTCCGCAGACTGTTTATCTTCCTCGAAGAGTCGATAAAGGCAAATACCAACTGGGTAGTTTTCGAGCCCAACGATGAAAAGCTCTGGTCACGCGTGAAGAGAACCATAGACGGCTTTTTGCGCAGCGTCTGGAGAGACGGGGCTCTGGCGGGAACGACCGAGGCGGAGGCGTTCTACTGCGAAATAGGTCCTTCCACCATGTCGCAGGCGGACATCGACAACGGCAGACTTATCTGCGTTATCGGCGTTGCGCCCGTAAAGCCCGCTGAGTTCGTTATCTTCAGGATAACTCAGAAAACGGGCGGTTCCGAATAAATTAAAGAAAGGATACTGATATTATGGCTGGAATTTATCCTTACGGAAAATTCAGATTCAGAGTTGAATGTGACGGCTTGTCGGAGTTCTTTTCGGAAGTGACGGGCTTTGACGCGAATGTCGATGTTTACGAATACCGCGAGGGCAGTCAGAAAACCACTCCGCTTAAGGTGTCGGGTCTGCGCAAATACGGAAATATTACGCTCAAGCGCGCGGTTTCCGAGCAGAATGCCACCGAGCTTTGGGATTGGTGGACGATAGCTTACGATAAAGAGCCTGAGCGGAAAACTTTGGCGATAACGCTTATGGACAACGATGGAAACGATGTGGCGACGTGGCAGGTTGAGGAGGCGTGGCCCGTTAAGTACACGGCTCCCGATTTCAACGCGACCGCGTCCGAGGCGGCTCTTGAAACTATAGAGCTTGCTCACGAGGGTATGACCAGAATTTTGTGATAGGCAATTCTGCCGCAGAGATAATCTGCTTTCGGCTGCCCGTCCCGTTCAAGGGCGGGCAGTTTTTCATTGAGAGCTTTGCGGCAGCTTGTAATTTTTTTGAACGATAAGTTGCGGAGGCTTTGAAAATGGCTTTTGAAACGGAATATAACTTTGTCCTCCCAAGGGGATATGTTGACAACGAGGGAAATGTTCACAAAGAGGGCGTTATGAGGCTTGCAAACGCGGCGGATGAAATATTGCCGCTGCGCGACCCGAAAGTCCAGCAAAATCCCGGGTATCTTACGATTATACTGCTCACGCGCGTTATTACACGGCTGGGGACTCTGCCGATGGTGACCACTAAGACCATTGAGGGGCTGTTTACAATGGATTTGGCGTATCTTCAGGATTTCTACGAGAGGATAAATTCTATGGAAATGCCGAGGTACAGATGCGTATGTCCGAACTGCGGACAGGAGGTGGACGTTCCTGTAAATTTTATGGAAACCGCCGACTGAGACTGTATCCGAAAGAGCGTTTGTACGAGGAATGTGCGTTTCTGGCGTATTACACGCACTGGAGCCGCGAGGAGATAATGCGGCTGTCGCATACCGACCGCAGTCGCTGGTGCGGCGAGATCTCAAAAATAAACTCTAAAATAAACGCGGCGTCGGGCGGCGAGGAGAAGAAAAACATCTTTTCCGTCTAGCGCGTAAGGAGGTACGGCTGTGGGCGCGGAGGAATATCTGTCAAACGGCGTGTTCAGCGTGACGCTGTACGGAATGGAGCTTAATTTTTCGAGAGTTTCGGGACTTTCGCAGTCGGTGGAATACGACGCTTACCCCGAGGGCGGCGGAGGGATAGTCATAATGCCAAAGCCCTCGTCTTCGGCGGGAACGATAACGTTTGAAAAGGGCGTTACAAGCACGAAATGGGCGCAGGCGGGGTGCTTTTCGCTGGGCGTTAAGCTGCGGGACATCACAGTGACGCTTATGAAAAACGGCAGAGCCGCCGAGCGTTACTCCATTGACAGCGGGATAGTCACGGCGTGGGAACTCGGCGAGCTGAACGCTCTGGGCGGCGGCGTTCTTATCAGGAAATTTACGCTGGCACATACGGGAATTCGTATTTCATAAGTTTAGTTTAGGGTGTGGATAAATTGCTGAAACCGATAAAGCCGAAAAAGTATATCACGGGCGGCGCGGGGCTTGATTTTGCACGCAGGATAATCGGGCGCAGCGCGGCGCGGGGACTGTACGAGTCCGATTTAGGCGAACTTGTTTTCGCTGCCGGGGCGACGGGAGAGCGCGAGGACATAACGTCTGTTCTGGAGCTTCTGGAGAACGTTCTTGACGCGCTGAAAAACGGACTTGGTACGCGCGGCGGGCGGCTTTCGCTGTATGTTAGCGGAACGCTGTCGCTTGTGCGGAATATTTTGAGCGTTGGCGGCAATTCTTCCGAATACCGTGCTGCTGCGGCAATTTATAACGAGATTTGCGAGAGGCTGTCGGGCGGTGTTGTTACAGTAAAATCTGCGGAAAATAAATCTGCGGATATGCACAATTCGGATAATTTTGACGATTTTGACGATTTGCGGGAAAAGCTCCATGATACTGTCCGTCTTGTGAAAAATGCCGAAAAAATACGGCGCGAACACAATTTTTACGGTTCATACAGCGAATACACGGCGCGGGAACTGCCCGCAGCAAGCGCGCTTGGCGCGTCGGCGGGGTGGACGCTGCGTATGGCAAAGCGCGATCCCGAATTGCTGAAAACGGTAAAATCCAACCGCTCGTTCTTGGAGCTTGCCTTAAGGTGCGAAGAAATGCGGCGGCGAAGTATGGAACTTCGCCGCACGTTTTCCGTGCTTGCAGCCGCGTTGAACGAGCGGCAGAGCGAGTTTCTCGGACGGTTTATCCGAGAGAGAGGTCTGTTTTCCTCGGTGTTGAAGGAGCGGGGCGGCGAGGTGAATACTGCCGACCGGTCGGCTGAGGAACTTAAATATCTTGCGGAACATTCGTCCGAAAGGGAGCTTAGCGGGTTTTTCCGCGAGTTTTATCGGGAACTTCGCAATTTAGATATGCGTTCATTTTACGGGAGCGGCGCGGCGTCCTCAATGCTGTCGGCAACCTCGGTTTTCACGTCGGAAAAGGATATGCGCGAGTTTTTTGAAACAGCCGATCTGAAAAGCGTGGAGCGTCTCTGCGAACGGCTTTCGGAGCAGTCGAGGGGCGAGGTGAACGTTCTGCGGGAGGCTGAAAAGGAGTACGAAAGGCTTTCCGAAAAGTCCGAGGAGCTTGTAAAACGGGCGTTTTCCGTGCTGGAGCGGCAGATGGGCGAGGAGAACTTTTCGTGGGAGAATTTCCGCGAAAAAATGCGCTTGTCCGAGCATTTGAAAGAGTATGTTTTTCCGAACGAAGAAAACATTTCCGATGTGCTTTACAGCGCGGATAACGAACTTGTACTGTCGTTTGCGGAATTTGCCGTGAACAGGGCGCGGGAATTGCAAAGCGGCTCTGCGGCACGTGGAATTTCTCTCGAAATGGCTGAAAAGCTTGAACAAATATTGTATTACGGGCAGTCGGAAATTTCCGAAAAATGCGCCGAGATACAAAGGCTTATAAGTACCGCCGACCGTGAAACAGCGGAATTGTCGCGTCTGTACGCAGAATTTACGGGCTTGGACAGCGCGGAAGGGATAATTCGCGAAATACGCGCCGCTGAAAGCGGAAATCCCGAAAATCGCCTTGAAGTTGTGCGGGAGCTGCTTTCCGCGGTGGGGCAGGAAAACGCCGAGGCGCAAAGGATTTCGGAGGAAATAGCCGATTTTACGGCGCAATTCGGCAGTATAAGCTTTTCGGAAATTCTGGAGCGTTCGGGCGGGTATTCAAAACTCGGCGCGCTTTTCGCCGCCGACCGCGAGCGTTTTTCCGAGCGTGTGAGCGAGTGGTTTTCCGAGTTTGACGGGAAAGAGGATGCAAAAACGCTTGAACGGCTGCGCTCGCTTTTTGAGAGCAGAGGTCTTTTGCGGGAGTTTGAACGAGCCATGAGGGCTGTAAAAGAACAGAGTGAGTTTTCACAAACGGAGAATTTAAGCCGCGCCGAGGAGTTTTCGGAGAATTTTTCGGAGTTTGAGCGGACGGCAAACGGTTTTCTTTCGGTGCTGGAGCTTTGCGAAAACCACGGCGGAGAGTTGTCCGAAACGTTTGTGAAAATGGCTGAAACGCTTGAAAAATTTCGCCTAAGCCAAAGCGCGGATATACGGCGGCAGACCGCTTCGGAGCTCTTGAAAACGCTTTTCGAGCGGAGTTTTTCGGAAAATTCCGAGGGGCGGTTTTTTTCGGAACTTAAGGCGATTTCCGAGGAACTTTCGGAAATTTCCTCCGAGGAGCAATTTTCGTCGGAAAAGTTTTTTGAGCTTGAAAGCAAATTCTACGAGCTTGCGGAAAAAACGGAGCTTGAATATTCCGAAACATCAACCGCGCGGGATAACGCTGTGCAAAACGAAATTAACGCGCTTCGGCGGGAACTTTTGGAGCTTAGAAATTCCGTTCTCGGCGGCGCGGAGGTTTCGGAGGGAGAGTTTAACGCCGACAGCAGGCGTTATTTTGAGAGAATTTCGCGCCTTTCGGAGAGCACGCAGAGCGAGGCGAACAAGAGTATTTCGGAATATGTTTCGCGGCTGTCGGAGCTTGCAAAATCGCTTTCCGAGCGAAGTTTTTCGGAAAAGTCCGACAGGAGCGTGCGCGAGCGTTTCACGCGGGAGCTTTACAAGGCTCTCTCCGACAGCGCGGCGGTGCAAAGCATCGGAGACGCGCTGAATGTTCTGCGGTTGAGTTTTCCTTATGCGGGTATGGAGGAAAATTTGACGATTTCGCCGCAGTTTGAGGAGGCTTTTCCCGCGGGCGGGGAATTTTCGGAGCTTTCGGAGCGGCTTGTATACGGCGTCTCGGAGATGTCGGAGTCTTCAAGGTTTTCAACATACTCGGAGTTGTCAAATTCCTCAAATTCCTCAAACATTTCACGGGTAATTTTGCGGGATCGGGATATTGAAAAAATTCTGCCGAAAATGAGTTTTATCGCCCTGCGGCGTAATTCCGTCGAGCGGCAGACAACGCGCGCCGAGCGCGAACTTCTTATACGCCTTACAAAAGCGGTAAATTCCCCGACCGAACGGATATTCAGGCAGACCTCCGAGCAGACCGAGCGGACGGATTACTCCGCGGCGGAGCTGTTCTACACGGAGGAGTATTTCGACTCGTCAAAGGGCGCGGTTTCGGTGAATTACGCTGTGCCGCCGAAAAGCTTTTCCGATAATTCGGACGAGGTAAAGGGGCGGCTTTCGGGGCTTAAAAGCAAGCTGGATGACGTAAGCCGACAGCTTGAGAGAGTCAAAAATTCCGATGAGGAAATGACAAAGCAATTTATGCTGAAAAGCGAACGCGCCGTTCTGGAAAAGGAAATTAAAAGCAGCATAGAACAGGACATTACGCTTGCGGGAAAGCGTCACGGAATATACTGAGAGGTGATTTGAGTGCTTGAAAAAGCGGTGATAAGCAATGAAACGGGCGGCGATATTCAAGTGATGTTCAACCCGTCGGAGTACAGCCTTTCGACAAGTGTGAATTACAGCTCGGTAAGCGTTCCGGGACTTGACAGCCCGATTACGCAGTATATTTCGGGTTCGCAGGATACTCTTACTATACAGCTTATGTTCAGCACCTACGAGCCGCCGACATACGATCCGTCGCAAAAGAAAGTCGTTCCCGTAAAGGACAGCGATATGACGGATGTTACCGCGCTTACCGAAAAGATCTATAAGCTCACGAAAATCGATTCCTCGCTTAACCGCCCGCCCGTCTGCACATTCAAGTGGGGGTCGCTGCAATTCAAGGGCGTGGTGACGGACGTAACGCAGAAATTTACGATGTTTCTGCAAAGCGGAAAGCCCGTGAGAGCGGCGGTGGACGTGACGTTCAAATCGGTGCTTGACGCGTCAAAGCTTACGAAAACCGATACGTTCGGCGGGTCACGAAACACCAAAGTAAGATCTGTTGACGAAAGCACTTCGCTGTGGCAGATAGCGTTTGAGGAATGCGGCGACGCCGACAAGTGGAAATCGCTTGCGTCGGCGAACAATATCATAAATCCGCTGAACGACATCGTGTCGGGTCTGAAGATAAAAATTCCGAAATTGTGGTAAACGGGGGAGTGTTGCCCTATGGGTGTTCCAAGCGTTTCTTATCTTAGCTTCAAGGGTCTTTCCGCAAAATACGGGGGATTTCTTGCGCCTACGGTAAGCGTTCAGACGGGAAACGACCTTATAACGCTGCTGTTAAAGTCGTTTGCGCCTGCGGGAGCGAACGGGCTGCTGACAGACGGCGTGTCCGTGACGCTTAACAAGGATTCCGCGTCAAGCGCAACATTCAGCGTTATGAACTGTTACGACTTCAAAAATCACAAATTCAACAGAAATCTGTCAATAGGTTCGAGAATAACCATAAATATCGGCTATGGCAGCAAGACCTCAGCGGTGTTTGCGGGGTATGTTGATTCGGTATCATACGAGTTTTCCGACGTTCCGAGAATGACGGTAACGGCGTTTGACGGCGTAAAGCTGATGATGGAAAGCGGCACTACCGAGCGGACGTGGGAAAACGAGGGAATGTACGTTTCAACCATAACGGAAATTATGAAAAAGTATTCCGACGCGTGTCCGCTGCTTCCGACAAATATCGATATGACAATGAAAAAGCACGGGCTGATGAAGCAGAATTCCAACGACTACGCCTATATAAAGGACGTTTTGTGCAAGTACTGCGACCGCGACCTTATTATGAAAAACGGTTATGCGTATCTTGTGAATTACAAGACAAAGTTCGGGAAACTTACGGATTTGGGTCCCGCAAACGGCTTGTTAAGCGTTTCGGTGGAATCGGGATATATGAAAGTCAAGGCGGTTGTCACGGGCGACAAGCTGAAAAACGTATATGCGGAAAGCTCAATAACGACGGGAGTGCCGACTTCGAGCGCAATGAACAATCCGACGGAGATTTCAAAGCAGGCTCCGTTCGACAACGCGGCGGACTGCAAGGCATACGCCGACAGGCTCGTGAACGACGCTGTGCGCGACGTCCGCGTGAGCCGCGGAACGTGCGTGGGTATCCCCGATCTCGTGCCGGGCGTCGGAGTAGGCTATGTCGATGTAGACCCTCAATGGGACAATAAGACCTATTATGTCGACACGGCGACGCATACGCTGAATTCTTCGGGGTACACCGTGTCGTTTACCACAAAAGGCTGGAGTTAGTCGATTTTGGGAATTTTCGGAAAGGGCGGCGATTATCTGAAAATATGAGCATAGGAGAAAGCGTACACGGCGCGCGGCAGGGGGACTCGAATATCCCCGCAAGCCTTGCGCTGGGGATAGTAAAGGATAATTTTGACGCGCTGCATCCGGGAATGGTGAAGGTGAATATCCTTGTTGAGGGCGGCAAGGAGCTTGAAAGCGAATGGATGCCCGTCTGCACCTCGTATGCCGCAAACGGCTGCGGAATGTATCTTCTGCCCGAAGTGGGCGCGACGGTGATAGTAGGCTATATCGACGACAATTCCGTCACGCCCGTTGTTGTCGGGTCTTTGTGGAACAAGACGGGCAAGGGCAAGACCGAGCTTCCGCAAAATACCGCCGATCAGCAGAACACTATAAAGGTCTTTTCCACGGCAAAGGGTCATATGATAAAATTCGACGAAAGTCCCGATAAGCAGTCTGTGGAGATAATTTCGGGAAAACAACTTTCCGTAAAGCTTGACGATATTAACGAGAAAATAGAAATATCCGACGGCGCAGACGCGGTTTCTCTCGAAAAGAAAACAGGAGCGGTAAGCGTTACGGCGAAAAGCTCGATAAGCCTTAAAATAGGCGACTCGGAATGCCTTAAAGCCGATTCAAAGGGCGTGACGATAAAAGCGTCAAGCGTTACGCTGCAATGCGATTCGCTGGAGCTTAAAGGGCAGCAGACCAAAGTTGACGGCGCGACGGTGGAAATAAAAGCCTCAAGCAATTTGAATATTCAATCGTCGGGAATGGCGGCGGTAAAGGGCAGTATGCTTAAACTCAACTGACAGCCGACAGGGGGTGAGGATCATGCAAAATAACGAATTTCTGGGAAAAGGCTGGCAGTTTCCCGTAAGCGTGAACAGAGTAAGCGGCACGTTTGAAGATGTTTCCTACGAGGAGAGCGTAGCGCAGAGCATTCGCGTGATCCTCGGAACAGCCAGAGGAGAGCGGGTTATGCGTCCCGAATTCGGGTGCGGGCTTAAAAGCTACGCTTTCTCGCAGATGAGCTACACGGTGCTGTCGGAGATAGAACGGGACGTTCAAAGCTCGCTTGGAGCGTGGGAACCGCGAATTACCGACATCGAGGTGAAATGTCACGCCGAGGATGCGGTGCTGTATGTTGACGTTTCATATGTGATACGAAGTACCAACAGCGCGTATAATCTTGTTTATCCGTTTTATCTGAACGGCTGATGTTCCGAAATAATTAAAATTCAAAGGGGGCGGGGAGTTGGAAATTCCTAAGATCGACAAAAGGACGTATGAGGAAATAGTCGGCGAAATAGCCGAGCTTTCCCGCTCGTTTACGCCCGAATGGAATTTCAGCAGCGCAAAGCCGGATATGGGTTCGGCGGCGGCTATGGCTTACGCGAGGCTTGCGGCTGACACAGCGGAAAAGTTTAACCGTACTCCCGAAAAAAATCTTATCGAGTTTTTCAACAAGCTTGGAGCGTCGCGGCTTTGCTTTCAGCCCGCAAGCGGTTATCTGTGTTTTGAGGTCTCGGGTAACAGCGAAAACGTCGCGGGAGAGAGCGTCAAAGCGGGCAGCACCTACACCGCGGCGGGAACGTCGGATGTTGTTTTTACGCTGTCAAACGACCTTTACGCTGTAAATTCCGAACTTTGCGGAGCGGTCTGCGCCGACGGCGACCATGACAGCATACACAGCCTTTATTCTCACTATTCCGACAACGCCGAGCAGGCGGAATTCAGCACGTTTTGCCGTCCCGACGACAACCTGCAAAGGCATATTCTGTACATAAAATACGACGGCGGGGCTGCCGCGGGAGCGAAAACGCTGCTGTCGTTCACGCTTGACCGGGCGGACGGTATTTCCGTCGAAAATTTCGAGAATGCCGTTTTGCGTTCGGGAATTTATTACAGCACGGCGGACGGTTTTTGTCGGGGCGAAAATCTTACAAAAAAGAACGGCTGCTTTGAATTCGGGTACGCCGCGGAATTTCCTCCCGAAAAAATGGAGCTTTTCGGGCAGGAGAGCGTGTGGCTTAAGATCCCGTTTGAGGGGGAAATTTCCGCTGCCGACGCCGCGAGGGTATATATCGAGGAAGTCAGAGCGGGCAGCAGCGCATTCGGGGTGCAGCCCGACGGCATTTTCGACGATTTTTCGCAGCTTGCGGCAACGGCTGCTTTTCC
>CANRIQ010000062.1 GCA_947630655.1 uncultured Clostridia bacterium
ATATCGCCGACCTTAGCCTTTACAGCCTCCAGCGTTTCAAAGCTCAATCCTTTCCAGTTGGGAGGATATTTACCGTGAATGTTTCCGATGCCCGCAGCAAGCATTGTAACGCCCAGATCCGCAATTCTCTTGCACTCGTCGGGGTCAGCGCACTCGCCCATACCGATAACGCCGTCTTCCTCGCCGCCGATAGACCCTACCTCAGCCTCGATGGAAATGCCGAGAACGTCGCAGGCGTTTACAAGAATTTTGGTCTTTTCAATGTTCTCATCAATAGGATAATGCGAGCCGTCAAACATTATCGACGAAAATCCCGCGTTAATGCAAGCCTTTGCGCCCTCGAAGGTGCCGTGATCGAGATGAAGAGCCACGGGAACGGTAATTTTCAGTTCCTCGAGCATACCGTTTACCATTCCGACAACGGTCTTATAACCTGTCATGTACTTTCCTGCGCCCTCGGACACGCCGAGAATAACAGGCGACTTCAGCTCCTCGGCAGTCAGCAGAATGGATTTTGTCCATTCAAGGTTATTGATGTTGAACTGACCTACCGCGTACTTTCCGTCGCGCGCCTTAGTAAGCATTTCTTTAGCGGAAACCAACATAAGAAATATCTCCTTTGTTAATAAATTTTAGGATACAAATCCATAAAATCATTATATCACATTTTCCACAAAATTGCAAGGGATTTTGAAAATATTTTTTACAAAATCACCATAATCAGGTATTATGGTCGCTTGTGTGGAACTGCTTGAGGTTGCCGATTTTTTTCGCTCTTTCGCGCATAATGTCGTCGATTTCCTCAACGGTGACCCCACACTCTGCCATAAGCACCGCGACGTGATAAAACAGGTCGTTTATCTCGTTTGCAAGCTCATCGTTATCGGCGTTTTTCGCGGCGATGACCATTTCTGTGCATTCCTCGCCGCACTTTTTGAGAATTTTGTCAAGCCCCTTGTCGAAGAGATAGCAGGTGTAAGAACCCTCCTGCGGGTTTGCCCTGCGGTTGATAATAACATCGTACATTTCCTTGAATGCTTCGCTCATTATGTTTCCTCCTGTAAATCTTCGTGATTTATAATCTCTCCCAATGCGGAAAGGTTTTTCGGCGTGGCTTTGAAGGTCAAAAGCCTTTCCGGCTTGCCCCTCAAATCGTTTATCATTACGGCGATTTGATTTTTGGAATTGTCAAGATGTGCAAAAACGGGAACAGAATATTTCATTCTTATCGTCCTGCCGTGCGAAATATTCGGCATAATCAGTCCCCAAATATCACTCGACAATTTTAGCGTTTTTAGAAATTTCATTTGCGCGGATAAAATTGTGCCCTGCCGTCACAAATATTACAGCGGACGCGGCTGCAATAATCAATATGCCTTTAGTAAACTTCAGCTTTACCGCGAGAATACCCTCTTTATTACACGCGGCAAAAACCCTTATGTATTTGCAGAGCATAACAAGCACCGCGCCGCCTAAAATACATATACCTGCAATAAATAATATATCAATCGTATTTATCAATGTATATGTCCTCACTTTATCTTGTTAAAAAAGCACGTCCTGTTTCCCGTATGGCAAGCCGCGCCCGTCTGCTCGACCTTAACAAGCAAAGTGTCGTCGTCGCAGTCGCCGTAAATCTCGATAACGCGCTGAACATGACCCGAAGTCGCGCCCTTGTTCCAAAGCTCCTGCCGCGACCTGCTCCAGAACCATGTATACCCCGTTTCAAGCGTTTTTTTCATGCTTTCCTCGTTCATATATGCCAGCATAAGCACTTCTCCCGTCTGATAGTCCTGCACTATCGCGGGGATAAGCTCCGATTTTTTGAAATATTTCGTTAAATCCATATTTACCTCAATCCCACCAGAAATACCACACCGACGACTTCATAAGCGTATCCGCAAGCGCGCCGATTGTATTTAAGCCTTGATCTACAATATCGCTGCAAAAAACATACTGTTCGAGAGCAAGATCCATAGCTGCGGTCTGGTCTTTAACGGGTCTCGCCGCAAATTCCAGAATATCGTGCGTCATAACCGCGGGAATTGCTCCGTATTTTTCATACCAATACTTCGCTATATACATAATCTCGTCGTTTGTCGGACATTCGTTCCAGCCGCCGAACGGCACCCACGCGAAAACCTCCCACGGGTTTTTAACGGGGATTTTCGCGATAACGCACTCGACAGATTTCCTCGTATTGTAGTCCATAAGCCCGCCGAAAACGCGGTTTTCCTCGCCGCCCGTCACCGCGCCGATACGCTCCTTCCACTCATCGGCAGTGTAAAATTCGCGGTTTTCCTTAATTCTCTGCCGAAGCCATTCCTCGGGAATAGTCGGATTTTCGGACATAACCTCTTTTTTGTATTCCTCAAGAGGTTCCCATTCGTCAAAATCTCTTTCAAAATACCCGTCAAGCCCGAAAATCATCGGAACAAAGCCGCCCTGTTCGCGCTTTGCATATAAATCGTCATAAATATTCATAATTTTCTCAAGCTCCGTCCCCGCGGGAATAATCTCGCACGGACAGCCGAGATAATCAATAAGAACACGCGCCTTATCGCTCTGTTTTGCCGCAGTATTTTCTTCCTTACCCTTTGAAAAGAGCTTTTTAAACATAATTTCCTCCTTATTCCTCGTAAAGACCTTTTTCAAGGCGATATTTTGTGTTCGGCGTGATATAAAGCGGGAATTTCCCCGTTTTTTCGGCAGTCTGCCCGTTAATCATTCCCGTATGGAACGAAATATGCCGAAACTGCATAAGAATAAGCTCAAGCCGCGAAAATCCGCATTTTTCGGGCTTTTCGTACAACGTCTCGTCCGTAAGCGAATCAAGATAATCCGCGGTCTTTTCGCGAACCCTTCCGAGATAAGAGAGAAGCTCCTCGTCCGAAAGCGTCTTATCGCACGGGTGATCGGGATTATCCAGACCCTCGGCGTGAAATTCGGGCTCTTCAAAAATCATCGGATTAAAAAAACCAGCAATCCGCAGAATGAATCGTGTGATAAACATACCTCCACGCTGGCGCGCCGCACACAGCCGCATCGCGGTCATACGTCTTAATAGCCGTTTCCAGGTTTACAAAATTCGCGTCCGCCTGTTTTTTGATTATCTCGCAGTGCAATCTTTCGCTGTATGACATTTTTTACCTCGCCGATATATTATGTTCCGCCAGATGACGTTTAACCTCTCCGATAGTAAGCTCCTTAAAATGGAAAAGCGAAGCCGCCAGAGCCGCCGAAGAGTTTGTTTTTTCAAAAACTTCGCTGAAATGCTCCAGCTTCCCGCAGCCGCCGCTTGCGATAACCGGGATTTTCACCCTCTCGCAGACAAAATTCAGCATTTCAATGTCAAATCCTCCTCGAACGCCGTCGGTGTCAATCGAGTTCAGGCAAATCTCCCCCGCGCCGCGCTCGGAAATCTCCTTTACCCAGTCGCCCAGATCGAGGTTCATATCCACGCGCCCGCCGTTTATAAACACGGAATAGCCGCCCTTGCCGTTCCGCTTAGCGTCAATTCCGACCACAACGCACTGACTTCCGAAAATCTCCGCCGCGTCGCTTATAAGCTTGGGATTTTTTACCGCCTGCGAATTCACGGAAACCTTATCCGCGCCCGCTCTCAGCGTATCGCGGAAATCCTCGACCGAGGAAATTCCCCCGCCCACGCAAAGCGGCACAAACACCTGCTTTGCGGTGTTTCTCACCACGTCAAGCATTACCCCTCTGCCCTCGTAGGAAGCCGTTATGTCGTAGAAAACAATCTCATCCGCACCCTGCCTGTTGTATTCGACAGCGAGCTCCACGGGGTCTCCGACGTCCTTCACTCCCTCAAAATTCACGCCCTTTACAACCTTTCCGTTCCTCACGTCCAGGCAAGGGATTATTCTTTTCGCAAGCATATTTCCTCCTTACTCACTTTACTCCCGCGAAAGCCTTACAGCCTCTGCGAGGTCAAGATTTCCCGAATAAAGCGACTTTCCGCAAATCGCGCCGTAAAGTCCCAGTTTTTTACATATTTTAATATCCTCAACAGACCGCACCCCGCCGCTTGCGATAATATTCGCAGAACAGCTTGTGTTTATCTGCTCGAGCTGCTCGGCGTTTACGCCCGACAAAGTTCCGTCTTTGGAAATATCTGTAAAAATAATGTACTCAACGCCTATCCTGCTCATTTCCCGCGCAAGAATTGTAAAATAAACGTCCGAAGTCTCCAGCCAGCCCTCCGTTGCGACATAGCCGTTTTTCGCGTCAATTCCGACCGCAATCCTGTCCTTGAATTCTTTTACAGCGTCTTTTACAAGCTGCGGATTTTTCACCGCCGCAGAGCCTATTATTACCCGTGAAACGCCGTTTTTGAGGTACATTTCCACCGTATCGAGAGAACGAATTCCGCCGCCGACTTCGACCTTAAGCCCCGTGTTTTTCGCAACATCGATGAAGATGTCCTTGTTCTGCTGAGTCGCGTCCTTTGCGCCGTCAAGGTCAACCATATGTATCCACTCCGCGCCCGCGTTTTCAAACGCCCGAGCGGTGTCCATATAGCTGTCCGCGACCTTCTCAACGGTGCTGTAGTCGCCCTTGAAAAGCCTTACGCACTGTCCGTCCTTGATGTCTATAGCGGGTAAAATGACCATTTTGTTCTCCCCCGTTCAACTCGTTAAATTATAAAATAAAGGCTGTCTTATTGTTGCAATTGCGTAAAACTAAACTTTTACGCCATAACGCCCGAATTCACCGAAATCACAAGCTGCAAAACGACTTTAAAATTTCAAGCCCGACATCGCCGCTTTTTTCGGGGTGAAACTGCGCCCCGTAGACGTTCCCCGAAAACACCAACGCAGGCACCTTCATTCCGTAATCGCAGTATGCCGCAACGTTTTTGCTCGGGCAGTCAGCCGCGTAGGAATGCACAAAATACACATAATCGCCGTTTTTGCAGTTTTGAAGCAGCCTGCACGGCTCGTTGAATTCAAGCGAATTCCAGCCAATCTGCGGAATAGGGAGATTTTCGGGTGTCATCAGCTTCACGCTGCCCTCAATAAAACCCAACCCCTCCGTTTCGCCGAATTCATAACCCTTTTGAAACAAAAGCTGCATACCGAGACAAATCCCCAAAAGCGGCTTTTTCGCGGCTTCTGCTTTTATTGTGCCGATAAGCCCGCTCTTCTCCAGCATTTTCATAGCGTCGGGGAACGCCCCTACTCCCGGGAGAATAAGCTTGTCCGCAGATTTCAGATCCTCGGCTTTAGCAGTAATTTTATTCTCAATTCCCAGAAAATCGAGAGCGTTTTTCACGCTGAAAAGGTTTCCCGCTCCGTAATCGATAACCGCTATCATTTACAGAACCCCTTTCGTTGACACGACCGAACCGCCGGAATTCTTCCGAACAGCGTTTTTCAAAGCGTAAGCCAGTGCCTTGAACATAGCTTCTATCTTATGGTGGTCGTTTGAGCCGTATTCCGCGCGCAGATGCAGGGTTATCCCCGCGTTGAACGCGAACGCCCGCATAAATTCCTCTGTAAGGCAGGTGTCAAACTCCCCTACCCTTTCATTGGAAAATTCCGCGTCAAACACCAGAAACGGTCTCGCGCTTATATCCAGCGCGCAGAACCCCAAAGCCTCGTCCATGGGAATATACGCGCTTCCATAACGCGCTATCCCCGACTTATCGCCCAGAGCCTCTTTAAACGCCATTCCAAGCACTATTCCGACGTCCTCGGCGGTGTGATGACCGTCTACGTTAAGATCGCCCTTCGCACAAAGAACAAGTCCAAACCCGCCGTGTACGCCGAGTGCCGTCAGCATATGGTCGAGAAAGCCTATCCCCGTGTCGATTTTTACCTCGCCGCCGTCAAGCGACAGCTCGGCAGTGATGTCGGTTTCCTTAGTTTTTCTGGTGATCTGCGCCGTCCTGTTCATTATTGTTCCTCCTTGCGAACCTTTATCGAATTCGCGTGCGCCGTAAGCTGTTCGCGCTCGGCAATCAGAATAATATCATCCGCAGCGTCAAGCAAAGCGTCCTTTGTGTAATAAATATAGCTTGAACGCTTTACAAAGCTCTCCACGCCGAGCGGAGAATAAAATCTCGCCGTTCCCGAAGTCGGAAGAACGTGGTTCGGTCCTGCGTAATAATCCCCGAGCGGCTCGGGAGAATACTGCCCCAGAAACAGCGAACCGACGTTATCCAGCTTTCCTATGTATTCAAGCGGGTTTTCAGCCACAACTTCAAGGTGTTCGGGAGCGATTTTATTAGCAATTTCCACAGCCGTATCCATATCATCGCACACAATTATCCCGCCGTAATTCTTCAGCGACCCGCTTATAATATCCTTCCTCGAAAGCGACGCGCTCTGACGCTCAATTTCAGCCTTTGTCTTCTCGGCAAGCTCCATACTCGTGGTTATCATAATCGCCGAAGCAAGCTTGTCATGCTCCGCCTGCGACATAATATCCGCCGCGAGATACTTTGGGTTTCCGGTGTGGTCTGCAAGAACGAGAATTTCGCTCGGACCCGCCACCATATCGATATCGACTGTGCCGTAAACCAGTTTTTTAGCTGTTGCAACAAAAATATTGCCCGGACCCACGATTTTTGAAACCCGCGGAATTTCCTCCGTACCGTAAGCCAGAGCCGCCACAGCCTGCGCACCTCCTGCGAGGAAAATCTTATCCACCCCGCAAAGTGCCGCCGCGACAAGTATATCCTTGTTCGCAGAGCCGTCCTTAAGCGGCGGAGTTACCATAATTATCTCCTTAACGCCCGCGATTTTCGCAGGAATGGCGTTCATCAGCACCGACGACGGATATGCCGCCGTGCCGCCCGGAACATACAACCCTACTTTATCCAGACCGCGCACGCGCTGTCCCATAATAACGCCGTTTTCCTCGGTAACGCAAAAGCCCTCGCGCTTTTGCCTTGTGTGGAAAGCGGTGATATTTTCGACCGCATTCAGCATAGCGTTTACGAATTCGGGCGATTTTTCGTTAGCTTCTGTCAAAGCGTCCTGAATTGCCTCGTCGGGAACGCGGTAATACTGCGGATTTTGGCAGTCAAATTTCGCCGTATACTCCTTAACCGCCTTGTCGCCCTCTGCCTTTACCTTTGCAAGGATCTCCTTTACGGTCACCTCGACCTGCGCGTTTACCTCGCCCGCGCGCTTTTCAACCTCGGCGAGAAACTGCTTTTCCTCGCCGTTTGCCTTGATAATTTTTATCATTGTATATTCTCCTCGATAAGTTTTACAATTTCCTGTACGCGTTCCTGCTTAAGCTTAACGCTTACGGTGTTTACGATAAGTCTTGCCGAAACGGGCGCAACGTCCTCGAAAACCTCCAGACCGTTTTCTTTAAGAGTAGTTCCCGTCTCCACAATATCGACAATTCCGTCCGCAAGCCCCACAAGGGGAGCAAGCTCCACCGAACCCTCGATTTTCACTATATCAACGTCAATGCCCTTTTTCTCGAAATAATTTCTCGTGACATTCGGATATTTTGTAGCTACCGTCTTAACGCCGTACCCCGCGAAAAAATCCGTGCCCTTCTTGACCGCGAGCGCGAATTTGCACCTTCCGAAATTAAGATCGGCTATTTCATAGAATTTCCCGCCGTGTTCCATAATCGTGTCCTTGCCGACGACTCCCAGATCGCACACGCCGTGTTCAACATATGTGATAACGTCCGCGGCTTTCGCGAGAACGACCTCTATATCCTCGTTCGGTATCGACAAAATAAGCCGTCTGCCCTTTTCCCTGAGATTTGTCACGTCATAGCCTATTTTCTCAAGCAGGCTTACCGCTTTTTCCTCAATCCGCCCTTTTGTCAGCGCAATACGCAGTTTTCTCTTCTCCATAGCTCACATATCCTCGCTTGTAATTTTTCCGCCGTTTTCGACTATATCAACCTGCTTTATTCTGTGAGCCTTCGCGTATTCCCTTGTAAGCTCCGCGCTCTCCAGCACCGAATTCACCGCGCAAATTCCCGCCGAGATAAGCTCTCCGCAACGCTTTAACGCCAAAACGGGGTTTTCGCTCCACACAATAACATCGGGCGATTTTTTGAAGCCATCTCCGTCCTTTTGCAAAAGAACCCTTGCCACCGCCTCCACATTCACCGCGAAGCCGACCGCGCCAGCGTCTCTGCCGAAATCGCCGAGCAGCCTGTCGTATCGTCCGCCTGAAAGCGCGGGCTGACCGTAACCCTCGACATAGCCGCGGAAAATTATTCCCGTGTAGTAATTTTTTCTGCTTAAAAGTCCTAAATCGACGCGGATTTTCTCCTCGGGAATAACCTCGCTTAAGTCGCGGCAGAGCTTTTCAAGCTTTGCAAGCTTCATATCGAAAAATTCCCCGCAAAGATACTTTTTCGCCTTTTCGAGAACCTCAATCCCGCCGAACATTCTCGGCAACGCCTTAAACGCCTCGGCAAAAGCCTTGTCGCTCTCCGCAATATTTTCCGACGAGTAAACTTCGTCAAGTTTCGGGAGATTTTTGGTTTCAATCCAGCTTCGCGTATTTACGGCAAGCTCGGGATCGCACTCATACTGTGCCATAAGCTCCGTAAAAATGCCCATATCGCCTATTTCGATGCGGTAATCATCATCGCACGCCGCAAGCGACCTTGCCGCAAGCACCAGTGCCTCGAAATCCGCCGCGTCCTCCTGCCCGCCGAGTATCTCAATGCCGCATTGAGAGATTTCATCGTCGCGCCCGCTGTCCTTCGGGTTTACCATATAAATATTCTGATTGTAAAACAGCTTAAGCGGCAACTTTTCATCTCTGAGCCTCGTTGCCGCAAGCCTTGCAATCGGCATCGTGCTGTCGGGGCGCAGAACCATAAGCCTGTTTTTCCCGTCAACCAGCTTGTACATCATCTCCTGCGGAAAATCCCGCACATAGCCGTTGAACACATCGAAAAACTCCAGCCCCGGCGTAATCACCTCGGAATACCCGAAGCTCTCGAACAGCTCTGTTATCTTCTCGGAAATAGCGCGTTTTGCGGCGCATTCCTCAAACAACATATCCCTTGTCCCCTCGGGAGTCAGCAAATCAATTCTTTTCAACACAAATACCCTTTCAGTGCTTTAGTATAGTAACGTGCTAGCATATTACCACATCACTATAATATACTAACATATTCCCGTGAATTTGTCAAGCATTTAACATTTTTTCGGCATTTTAAACAAAAATTCCTCCCTGCCTTGAAAACATTAAGCTAAAACCACGGTCAGTCAAACAGCGTAAACTGCGCGGACTGCTGGAAGCCGTTGAACACGCCGAGGGATTTCAGCTTTTCGATAACGGTGCTGTTTACGCCGCTTGCCTGCTGAATTTCCTCAATGCTTAAATTATCGTTCGAGTCCACAACCTCTTTAAGCTTCTGCGCCGCGCTTTCGCCGCACCCCGACACCGCGCAAAGCGGCAGACGGATTTTGCCGTCCTCCACAACATAAGCCGTTGCCTGCGATTTTCTTAAATCAAACGGCAGAAATTCTATCCCGCGCATAAGCATCTCGCGGACAAGCAGCAGCACCTCGACCTTTTTCGCTTCCTTGTCAGAAATGTTCTGATTGGCTTTAAGAGAAGCAATTCTCTGATTTACAGCGTCCAGACCGTTAAGAACGGTTTCCGCCTCCATATTTTCGGTATGCTTTACAAGCGTTGCAGCGTAAAATTCTGCGGGACGGTTTATCTTGAACCAGCCGAGCTTTACCGCGGACATTACATACGCCGCCGCGTGAGCCTTCGGGAACATATACTCGATTTTTTTACAGCTTTCAACATACCATTCGGGAACGTCGTTGTCCTTAAACGCCTGATAAATCTCATCGTTAAACAGCTTTTTGGCGTTGCCCTTTCGGGTAATCTCCATAATCTTGAACGCAAGCTTCGGTTCCATACCCTTTTGCATAAGGTAAACCATAATATTGTCGCGCGTTCCGATAACCTCGGAAATCGTGCAGGTGCCGTTTTTGATAAGATCCTGCGCGTTTCCCGCCCATACGCCCGTGCCGTGCGACAACCCGGAAATTTGCAGCATATCGGCGAAATTTTTCGGCTGTGCGTCCTGAAGCAGTGCCATGGCGTTGTTCGTTCCAAGCTCGGGAAGCCCGTATGTCCCGCAGGGCGCGCCAAGCTCCTCCGCTGTTAAATTAAGCGGCTCGGGCGAGGTAAACAGCTTGTACACCTGCGGGTCTGTTGTCGGAACATCGGCAATTTTTATTCCCGTCAGATTTTCAAGATGCTTGTACAGCGTCGGCACATCGTGTCCGAGCTCGTCAAGCTTCAAAATCGTATCATGCAGCGCGTGGAAGTCGAAGTGAGTGGTGATTATATCGCTTTCTGTCTTATCCGCGGGATACTGCACGGGAGTGAAATC
Source organism: uncultured Clostridia bacterium (assembly GCA_947630655.1). Classification (GTDB taxonomy): domain Bacteria; phylum Bacillota; class Clostridia; order Oscillospirales; family Ruminococcaceae; genus CAG-115. Next base: position 10,378 of record CANRIQ010000062.1, read on the forward strand.
ATACACCTCGTACTCGTTCGGCACAACAACCATGCCGCCGGGGTGCTGGGAGGTTGTCCGCTTGACGCCGGTACAGCCCTGAGCCAGATATTCCGTGTAAGCGGGCGAATAATTTATCCCGCGGTCCTCGCAGTATTTTTTAACAAAGCCGTATGCCGTTTTCTCCTGAATTGCCGAGATAGTGCCCGCCTTGAAA
>CANRIQ010000063.1 GCA_947630655.1 uncultured Clostridia bacterium
TACGCCAGGAGGGATTCGAACCCCCGACCCTCTGGTTCGTAGCCAGATACTCTATCCAGCTGAGCTACTGGCGCGTACATTTCTGAAACATTACTATTATACCACGTTCGGGCGCGCTTGTCAAGGGGGTTTGTGAAATTTTTTTAAAGCTCCCGAAAGCGTAGGGGAATAAAGCCGTTTTCCGCGCCTAAAATCATATGCCGAATTTTGTATATAATACACAAAGAAACGCAAAAGCTATTGACAAGGTATAGGGAATTGTTGTATAATTAAGGTAAGTTTTATTGTATTTGAAATTTGATTTACCGGAGGTTATTTTGTATGAAAATCAAGTTTAAAATCGCGCTCTTAGTGCTGATTTGCACTATGGTGGGTTCGCTTGCGCTGAGTACGTTGAGCTTTATTTACTCAAACAGAATTATCGACGACGATTCCGATGAAATCATAAACGGCGCGTGCGAGCGCACCGTAACCGCGCTTGACGCTTATTTTATGCGCGTAGAACAGTCGGTTGATACGCTGGCGGATTACGCGCTTGAGATAATGGACGATTTTTCGGGGTTCAAAAGCTCCGATAGGGCGGTAGACGAGTACACCGAGAAGTTTTCCCAGCCGCTTCTTGCCGCGGCGGAGAACACCGAGGGCGCGATTACCGCATACATAAGATATAATCCCGATATCGCATACCCCACCTCGGGTAAATTCTATATGAGGAATTCCACGACCGAGCCGTATTTTGAAACGGAATGCACCGATTTTACAATGTTTGACAAATCGGACACAAACCACGTCGGCTGGTACTATATCCCCGTAAACAACGGCGTTCCGACCTGGATGGATCCGTATCTTAACGAAAATATCAACATATATATGATTTCCTATGTCGTGCCGCTTTTTATTGACGGCGAGAGCGTCGGAATTATCGGTATGGACCTTGATTTTACAATGGTTCAGAGCCTTGCTTACGCGGACATTATGTACGACGGGGCGGACGCGTTTATTATCGGCAGCGACAAGTCCTCTATCCTCTATCACGAGGACACCGAGTACGGCACGCAGTTGTCCGAGCTTGACCCGAACGGCGGCACAACTAAGCTTTCCGAGCTTTTGTCAAGCGACAACAACGAGCGTAAGACCGTTACGGCGAATTACGGCGGCGTGAAGTATACAGCAACATCTCGCCATATGAGAAACGGAATGCACCTTGTGACCTCCGTGCCGTTTGACGAGGTTGACGCCCGCGGAAAGAGCCTGCGCGTTTTGTGCGGGATTATGACGCTTGTCGTGCTGGTTGTGGCGGCGGCAGTGGCGTTCCTTGTGGCGATTTCCCTTACCAAAAAGCTTGAACAGCTCAACCGCGCTGCGAAGAAGGTTGCGGCGGGCGACCTTAACACGGTGGTTGATGTGCGCTCCCGTGATGAGATCGGCGAGCTTGCGGATAATTTCTCCCAGACAGTCAACAAGTTGCACGATTATGTAGATTACATAAACGAAATATCCTCCGTTCTGGACGAAATTGCGGACGGAAACCTGACCTTCAAGCTTACAAAGAACTATGTCGGCGATTTTGCGAAAATCAAGACCTCTCTCGACAACATTTCCGAAACGCTCAACCGCACTATGGCGGAGATAAATTCCGTCGCAGAGCAGGTTGCTCTCGGGTCGGAGCAGGTTTCGGCGGGCGCGCAGTCGCTTGCGCAGAGCAGTACCGAGCAGACCTCCTCTATTCAGGAGCTGTCCAACTCCATTGACCACCTTACTGCCGATGTCAACGCCAATAATGAGAACATCCGCGGGGCGTTTACCGCTATGGAAACGGCGTTTGAGGAGATTAACGAGTCGTCGCGCAATATGAGCGATATGCACAACGCCATGAACGCAATTTCCGACGCTTCCGAGGAGATAAGCAACATTGTAAAGACAGTCGACGATATCGCGTTCCAGACGAACGTTCTGGCTATAAACGCGGCTATCGAGGCGGCGCGCGCAGGCGAATCGGGCAAGGGCTTTGCGGTTGTCGCGGAGGAGATACAGATGCTCGCGTCCAAAACCGCGGCGTCCACGGGCAATATAAACGCTCTTGTCGGGAATGTTATGAACACCGTAAAGAACGGTCGTCAGATTTCCGTAAAGGCTGACGATTCGCTGAAGAACGTGGCTTCTACCTCCGAGATTGTCAAAACCTCGCTTTCGGGAATTTCCGAGTCCAGCGAGAAGCAGTCGGAGTCTATCGAGCGCATAAACGTCGGCATAAAGCAGATTGCCGACGCTGTCCAGAACAACAGCGCGACCGCCCAGCAGAGCGCGGCGGCAAGCGAGGAGATGTCCTCTCAGGCGCAGGTTCTCCGCGACAGAATGAGCACGTTCAAGTTCAAGCAGTAATAAAAGGCAATAATAAAGGCGGGGTTTTTAAGCCCCGCCTTTTTGTTTATTTAAGAATTATTACGCAAGCACATCAAGCTTTTCAAGCGAAGAAATCACCTTGTCATACTCCGCGCGGACAATTTCGAGAAGCTCTCCTGCATTTGCCGCAACCTGATTTCTCAACGCCTCGGTAAGCTCGGACGAAGCCTGCTGGAGCTTATCAAGCCCCAAATTCGAGCAAAGCCCCTTAAGCGTGTGCGCCATTCTGAAAGCCAGCGTGTAATCCTCGTCCTTGAAGGACGAAAAGAGCTGTTCGCAGGTCTTGTCATTCGGGAACTTCCTCACGAATTTGTCAAGCATCTTCTCATTGTTCCCCATTCTCATAAGAGCGGCGTTGTAATCCGAGCCTATGCCCTCATAAAACTCCTTTAAGGTCAATTATGTCCACCCCTTTCATAATTCCGTACGCGCTTTCGTTCGGGATAAGCTTTCCGATAACGCCCGTGTATCTCTGCGGCTCTTCAAGAGTCCAGGTTGTAAGGCAGATAAGCCTGTAAACGCAGCGTTTTGTGTTGGGCGGATAATTTCCCATAACCTCGGGAGCTTCGCTTATCCTGAAGCTCTGCTCTACAACGCCGCAGTTGGTTGTAACAAGCTGATGCAGATAAAGCTGAACCACCGGCTCCTCGGGACTTGCCCCGCGAAGCCTTGCTACAAGATCCTTTATTGACGCGCTTCCGAAAACGGAAGACAATCTCGGGTCGGACGAGGGATCCATAATCGTTTCGGGAAGCCCCACCGCCGCCGCCGCGTTTTTCGAGAACGAAAGTATCCTTGTGGACACGCTGTATTCAAACGAGCAGCCGCCCGTAATGCCCTCAAAGAAGCGGTTTTTCATCTTCTCGTATTCAAGCAGGTGAAGCAGTCTGTCGGAGGAGTAAAGCGCGTCGCTCTTAAGCAGCTCGCGCGCAAAAGCCTTTATCTCGCTCTCGCCCTTCGCAGAAAGCCCGCTGCCCTTTTCCTTGACCGCGCGGATTTCGTCCTGCGAGGTCTCTAAGCATTGCAAAAGCAGGGGATTGAACGTCCCGCACTCGCCCTTTAATATCATTTCAACAGCCGTCTCGTGAGAGAAAGCCTTTTTATACACACGATCCGCCGTCAGCGCGTCGTAAACGTCCGCCAGAGACACTACCTGCGCCGCAATCGGGATATCGTCGCCCTTAAGCCCGTCGGGATAGCCTCTCCCGTCCCAACGCTCGTGATGCCACCGCGCAATAGCGTAGGACAGCTTTACAATCGGTTCTTCGCTGTGGAACGGCAAGTCCGACAGCATCTGCGCGCCAGCCGCCGAATGTCCCTTCATAATCTTGAATTCCTCGTCGGTAAGACGTCCCGGCTTGTTGAGAATTTCGTCGGGAATGGAAATTTTTCCTATATCGTGCAGAGCCGACGCGTTCGCGATAAGCCCGATATCCGACTCGGAAAGCTGATATTTATCGGTAATTGTTACCAGCTTGCGAAGCAAAATCTCGGTATAATTCTGAACGTTTATAACGTGCATACCGCACTCGTTGTTTCTGAATTCCACGATATGCGCGAGAATATCGATCATCATACGGGAATTTTTTTCCTTCTCGTAAAACTGATCCGCAAACAGATCCATAAGCTTTTTCTGCTTGGAATAAAGCGCGATTATGTTGCGGCAGCGTTTTTGAACGACCAGCGCGTCAAACGGTCTGCGGATAAACTCGGTAACGCCCAGCTCATACGCCATATGCGTAAGCTCGGGCGAATCCTCCGAGCTTATCATAATAACGGGCAAATCCGTAAGCCACCCGTTTTTGCCCATGATCTCCATAGCCTCAAGACCGTCCATCTCGGGCATTATCATATCAAGCAGGATAAGAGAAATTTCTGCTCCGTGTTCGCGCACCATAGCGACAGCGTCCTTGCCGTTTTCGGCTTCGAGGATTTCATATCCCTCCAGCATATCGGCAAGTATTTCACGGTTCATCTGCGAGTCATCAACAATAAGTATTTTTTCCATAATCTGTTTACGCGGATAACGCGCAATCCTCCCTCTATCAAAATTGTGTATTTTTGCAAAAATATTGCATAAATGTGAATTAAAATTTTACCTTGTGGGAACGAGTCCTACACATATCTATTATAGCATACCTTAACTTTTTTGTCAACATCTTTGCCCCAATTTTTTGTTTATTTTTTAACACTTGAAAAGCCCTTGACAAGGACGGCGGGATTTGGTATAATTAGGAATAAGAGGATGCTTTTGCCGATACAAAGCGGTAAAGGTCCTAAATCTCGGAAAAGGTACGAAGGGCAAAGCAATATGAACAAAATAAGCAGGGTGGGTATTAAAATTACAGCCGGAATTGTGGCGGTACAGCTTGTCATATTCACGGCTCTGTTTTTGTTTGCAAACGGGTTCGTGACGAAGCACGCCTCCGAAAGCGCGGTTGACATTATGACAACCGCGGCGTTTGACCGAGCGACCGTTATTGAGAATTACATAGAGTCCGTTGAGGGCAGACTTACCGCGTACAGCAGGGCGGGGGAGATCACCGCGCTGCTTAAAAACAAGAACGACGCGGGTGCTGTGGCTGCGGCGCAGAGCTTTACCGAGCGTTTTGCCGCGGATATTTCCAATCTCGAGGGAATTTACGTGTCCGAGTGGGATACTCATGTTCTCGCTCATTCAACGGCTTCGGTTGTGGGAATTACAACTCGTTCGGGCGACGCGCTGACCCAGCTTCAGAACACGCTTTCAAACGGCGAAATTTACAACGCGGGAATAATTGTGTCCCCCGCCAGCGGCAAGCAGATAATCTCGATGTACCGCGGAGTTTTTGATGAAAACGGAAATCCTATAGGGCTTGTGGGAGGCGGAATTTTCACCGACGGGCTGCTTTCAAAGCTTGACGAGATGCCGCTTTCAAATTTGAGTTCGGCGAAATATTCTCTTGTGAACGCCGAGACGGGCGAGTACATTTTCGACAGCGATAAGGAGAAAATCCTCACCGTCGCTGAGGAGGATTTTGTAAAACAGATCATTGAAAAGTCGAAAAACCAGCCTACGGGGAACGTTCCGTGCAAGGTTGACGGGAAAAACAGCCTTGCGGCGTACACGGCTATGTCCGACCACGGCTGGGTTATGATAATCACCGACAACAATACCGAGGTTTTCGCAGAGGCGGCGGGACTCAGAACCCTGTTGCTTATTATCTGCATTGCGGGGATAGTTGTTATGTCCGCGCTTACTTATATAGTTGTAAGAACGACGATGCGCCCGATGAAGGTTGTCGAAAACAGCCTGCTGCGCTTAAAAGACGGTGACCTTACGCACCAGCACGACCTTGCGGCATGCGCGCGCAGAAAGGACGAGTTCGGAAGCATCGCGAAGGCTGCGATTTATCTTAATCAGTCGCTTTATGATATTGTCGGAACGCTTAGCGATTGCTGCAACAGGCTTTCCGCGCGCACCGAAGAGCTAAGAGGAAGCTCGGACGTGCTTTCGGAATGCGTTGACAACACCGCCCGCGCGACGGCTGAGGTTACCGAGAGCCTTAAGAATACCGACAACGTTGCGGACGCTGTTTACACCGAGATTGAGAGCATAAACGACAATATGCGCGAGATACTCGAGGGGCTGGAAAGCTCGCTTGAATTCAACACGCGCCTTAAAGAGCGCACTATGGCGGAGCACGCAGATTCCCGGGCGGCATATGAAGAGATTAAGGAGTCGGTGGATAAGGCTATCGACAGCCTTAAGGAGTTCAGCAAGATAAACACCATGGTGGGCGATATTATCGATGTTGCACGCCAGACGAGGATTTTGTCCTTAAACGCGGCGATAGAGGCAGCGCGCGCGGGCGAATCCGGCAAGGGCTTTGCGGTTGTCGCGGAGGAGGTCGGAACGCTTGCGGGAAATTCGGGCGAAACCGCCGAGAATATTCACAAGGCTTGCGACGATATGAAACAGGCTATTATTCAGGTCAAGAGCTGCTTTGACAGAATTCTTGAATTTTTCAAGGACGAGGTTGACTCCAAGAGCATTGAATCCAACGGCGAGTTTATCGAGGCAATTTCCGGCATCGAAAGCCGAATTTTCGCGATAAAGGACTCCGCGGGGACGCTTTCCGAGTCGGTCGGGAACATTTCGGAGGACCTTACACAAGTGAGAAATGCTTCCCACGAGAATTTGGGAGCGGTTTCGGGAATTGCTGAAAAGAACCGTTCAAGCGAGAATATTACGGTGAAAATCCGCGACCAGGCGGAGGTAAACCGCGAGCTGGTAGACAAGATGAACGGCATAATAAGCGTGTTCAAAACCTGATAAATACGGTAAATACGGAAAACGGCTGTTGTTGCAGCCGTTTTTTGTTTATGGTTACAAATGGTTACAAATTGGTTACAAATGGTTACAAATGGTTACAAATTGGTTACAATTGGTTACAAATGGGTTACAATTTTGTAATTTTTGTTGCAATTAGGGAATAAACGTGATAAAATAAATTCATCAGATAAGGTTCAGGCTTTGGGAGGAAAACATCATGAAAAAATACATATCTGTTCTTTCAGCAATAATTCTTGCAGCAAGCCTTGCGGGGGTGCGCGAATGAAACATCTTCCGACAGCGGTTCTTCAAGCTCGAGCAGCTCTTCAGTTCCCGAAAGTACGCAAAATTTGTCTGCTTCGGAAAGCACGGGAAATTCCTATAATTCCGAAAGCTCCGAAAATGCGGTAAAACCTCCGTTCGGGGAGATTACGGCTCCCGACGGAAAGCCGTTTGATCTGACTAATACGGTGGTGGGACTTGGCGACGCGGCAACCGTCCCGATTGCCGAAATGGACGAGGAAAAGTGGGACAAATGGGTGTATGTTATGGACAAAGACTGCGTGTATCTCGCAGAACCTTTGGGAACGGCGTATAATTCCGTTGACAACGCCAATATTTTCGACAGCGAAAATGAAACGTTTGAGGGCGCGCCCGCGACTGTAAAGCACGAGTATAAAAAGTACAAAATCGGCGATAAATTCGGCGACCTTACGGTGGATTATGCGGAATCCTCGGTAAATGCCATGGACCCGACAGCCTTTGACGGCTGTATGGTAGGTTTCAAGGGGGAAGTCACCGCAACGGGATTTTGCATGATTTCCGACTTGTCCGAGGGGTATGTCGCGGAGCATGATATTCTGTTTTTCCCTGACGCGGACTGCAAATCGCTGCCGATTATGAACTATGGCACGGGCGAAGACGAGCTTTTCACGTTTAAAGTCGGAGATTTTGTCGGCGTGAATGAGTTTTTCGGTTATATCACGCTCGGAAACACGGACGAGATGAGCGGCGTTGACTTAAGCGCAATTCCCGGGGAGGGGAAACTTGTAAAGGTTTCCGTTACGATAAAAGATCCTTTTTTCAAGCATGTGAACAGCTTTGCCTACAGCATGGCAGCGGAGCTTGTCTCGATTGAGGCAATAGCATAAATAATAAAAGCAGACGGCGGTTCAGACGTCGATAAAGCCCCGTCTACGTTGTCAACCGTAATGCAACAGCCACAAAGGCTGGTTGCATTGCGGTTTCCTAGTATCCGGGGCTTTCTCAACAGTCTTATTTTGTATTTATACATTTAGATTTTTTAGGCTTCTGCTTTTTTCGGAGCTTTCCCTGCGATAGCTCTTGCCGCGGCGAGAACCGCTATCCCGACAAGCTCCAGCCACACCACTGCGGGCAGGAATTTCAAAAACGGGAAAACCTCGTAAAGCTGGGCGGGAAGCTCTCCGAGCATAACATAGTTTGTGTCGAAAATCGAGTTGAAGACCGCCATAAGCCCTACATAGGCGTTGCCGATGAAAAACGCCATAACAGCACCCTTTGTGTCGGGTCTGTAGCCCGCCACCCACAGGCAGTAAAGGCTTATAAGCAGCATTACATGGTGCGAGATGATGAATTGATAGAATACCCACCCCGACGGACCGCGGTGAAGGTCGGGGAAAATCACCGCGGGAAGAGGTCCGATAAACGTGAAATAATACACCACGCGGTAGAGATTACGGCGGTTGTCGGACAGAAGAATGTACATCATAAAGAAATTCGTCACAAAGCAGATGTGAAACGGCAGATCCTCGCCGATATGCCATTCGCCGATAAGTATTCTGGCGGTGTAATGAACCGCCATATTTGCTATAAGCAACGCTGCCGCGCATGTTCGAAAAAGCCTGTAATGCCCTTTTTCGGCAATTTTTTGCAGGCGTTTTCGGTTTAAATACAGCAGCACGCACAAAACCAGAAATACGGCGGAAACGGCAAGGTGCATTCCCCCGAAAAGCTTCATTCCGGGGTCGGTGGGAAGTTCTTTTCTGAAAAAATCAACCATTGTGTTGTTCTCCAAAGCTTATAAAATAAAAACCGCGGGAATTTCTTCACGCGGTTTTCGCATTGCGGCAAAACGCCTGAGTATGAGGGCGGCTCGGGCAGTAGAGCAAGGTTTAAAAGGCGGCGGTCGTGATGTAATTCGGGTTTTATGCGGCAATGTATTGAAAAAACCCGCCCTCATGCTCAGACGTCTTGCGGGTGGTATTCGCGGAAAACGCTTCCTATATTAAGAATACCACAATTGGAGAGGAATATCAACAATTATTACAAAATTGTAAGCAAAATGTAAGAAATTTTTTTAGCGGACAATCTCTTTGTTTTGTCCCTCTATAAATATAGACGTTAAAACCGGCGGTTTTGTTACACGCTTTTTCGCAGAAATCTTAAAATTCGGCATTTTATACAAATTAAGAGCTTTAAATATATAAACATCGCCCAAATCCTCCGCGTGTGAAATCGCCGTGAAATTTGAGAATTTATATTTGACAAACGGGTAAAACTATGGTATAATAAAATTGCCTAATTGAAAAGCCTTGCGGCTTTTCGGCAATTTTATTGAAACACAAATCGATTTACCTTCGGTAAATCGGCGGCTGCCGCCGCCCGTCTTGCCTGCGGCAAGGATTTGCGTTTTAATAAAAATGTATGTATGAAAGGCAGTTTTACTGCTAATTTTCAAAAAACGGAGGATAAACAAAATGAAGGTTACTGTGGATACCATTATAGGCGATATTCTGGATTTCAACGCGGAGGCTGTCGCTCCCATTTTCTTTGAAATGGGAATGCATTGTCTGGGCTGCCCGTCCTCGCGCGGGGAATCGGTAGGTCAGGCTTGCGCGGTTCACGGAGTGGACGCTAACGAGATTGTCGACAACCTTAACGCCGCTCTCGGCAACTGATGACATTTTCTCTTGACAACAGGCTTAAAACCGCGGCAGAGCTTTGCCGAAAAGGGAAGATAATCTGCGACGTGGGCTGCGATCACGCGCTTTTGGCGTGCAAACTTTCTGAAAACGCCCGCGAGGTGATAGCGTCGGACGTTGCGGACGGTCCTCTTTTGTCCGCAAGGCGGACGGTTGAGGCTCTGGGAGTTCAAAATGTCCGCGTGGTGAAGTCCGACGGTCTTGAGAGGATAGATTTTGCGGACGATGTGGTAATCTGCGGAATGGGCGGGGAGCTTATCGCGTCGATAATCGGCGGCTGCCGCTTTTTGTCGGAGGACACGCGTTTTGTGCTTCAGCCCATGACAAGGGCGGATTTTCTGCGGCGGTGGCTGTACGCTCACGGCTTTGAGATAACCGAAGAACGCTCCGCGCATGTCGCAAAGCGGGTTTATACCGTGATGTCGGCGCGGTTTACGGGTGAGAAATCAAGGGTCACCGACCTGTTTTCCCTCACGGGCAAAAACACCGATCCCGCGTACTTAAAGGCCGTGGCCGCGGCTCTGCGAAAAAAAGCCCGCGGAATGGAGAAGTCGGAAAACGAGCGCGAAAATGCTGCCCGTTTTGAGCAGCTTTTCGCGGCGGTTGAACAGCTTTGTGAAAGGCTGACAGCGCGTGCTTAAAAGGCTCTGCGGGGAATGCGCTCAAGCCCAGCGGGTTTGTGCAAAAT